>JADFPE010000322.1 GCA_022562495.1 Acidobacteriota bacterium | reverse complement strand
AGTAGGGGCTGTGGAGATAGCCGAGGGCCAGACTGGTGAGAATGACGGCGCCGGCGACCAACCGTAACCAGCGTTCGGCCTGCATCGTGCTTTCTAGGTGATTGGTCGATTGCTCGACTGACCCACGGCGCCGGTTTTCGGGCGTCCGTGTGGTGCTATCACGTAGGAGACACGAGTCGCCGGTCGGTTTCACTCCGAAGATCGATTGTCCGGATCACGAGGCTTCTGCTGTCGTTCGCGGTGCCGCGCGCCCCCTCCCCGCACGGCGTCCAGGAACATGAGTCTGCCGCCAGATCTCGGCCATCATCAGCCCGCCGACGTCGCGTCACAGTACGGAAAAAGTGAACGCGACGTCGGCGGTCGCGCCCGCGACGACGGTCACGTTCTGCGTCTGCGTGCCGAGCTTCTCGTGCCAGGCCTCGAGCACGTAGTCCCCCGGCGGCAGCGTGCTGATCTCGAACAGGCCGTCCTGGGCCGTCGTGGCGAAGTACGGGTGGTCGAGCACGCCGACATAGGCGTGCATCCAGCCGTGCACGTCACACTTGAAGGGAACCATGACCTCCGGGCTCTCGAACGTCTGTTCGGATTTCATCCCCTGGATCGGCTGACCCATGTTGAACTCGGCGTTCGCCGTCGGCGTCGCGTGGATGTTGTGCAGGGTCGGATCGCTGTTGGTGATCGCCAGTGTCTGACCGACCCGGAGGCCGAAGACATGCGGACTGTATCGGCAGCCCACCTGGTCGAGTGTGACAACTCCGCTCGGCTCCGGGAAGCTCCGTCCCTCGAGCCCCTCCTTCACATACACGAACACGTTACCTAAATGGTTGCCCTCTCCAACGACGAAATGCTCGGAGCTGGTGTTCGTGGCCTGCTGCACGCAGACGGGGTCGGAGCTCATCCGCAGCTCCTCGGCCCCGGGCGGGGTCCCCTCGATCATGACCGTGCCGGCAATGTTCCCGGCGCTTGCCGAGTCGACCGGGGCGGCCGCCGGCGCTGCGGGCGTGGCCGCCGGCGCGGCTGTCTCGCCACCACCACCACCGCCACCGCCGCAGGCGACGGCCATCGCCAGGGCGAATATCGAGGCAAACATCCAGAGGTTGCGCTGTTGCATTGAGGTTCTCCTGACTGTCCAGTTGAGAATGGATCGCCTACCGCGGCCATACCGGAGGCTTCCGCGATTGAGCCGCACCTGACGGTGTCCTGCACGCCTGGGTTCTGATCGCCCGTTCCGATCAGCCGCTCGCGACCACGTCATCGGACTACCAGTGGCGGTTCCGGTTCGACGCTACGATCGGCTTTCCGTGGTAGCGCCGCAAAGCCAGGCACCCGGAGGTGAATGGCATCTTCTTCGGCGGGACATGTATGTGGACGTCGGATCCTGCGGAAGAGCGGGAGCGCTGCGAGCCAGTGAGGTCTGTGCCTGCAGACACGTTGGCGAGGTAGGCGACGCAATCGCTCCCACAGTGAGGGCAGCGCATCATGCTGTGCTCTAGGTGTGCCGAGGACGCCGGTCAACCTCCGATGCAAGGGCTCGAGCGATGCGGGCAGTGCGAATCGAATGGCCGCGTCCTGCAGCACGTCCTGGAGGCCGTGCACCTCGTCGGGGTTGAGGTCGTCGAGACACATGTCCTCGGGCTCCATCTCAGCGATCGGCCGGCCAGACGTGACGTCCATCAGTCTCCTCCTCCTCCTTCTGCACCACCGGGACCGTACGCCCCACTGCACCGTCGCGTTCACCGGTTGCCGGCGGGTCTCTCGGTGTTCGTACGCAAGGGGCGTACCCATCATCGAGCTCACGCGCCGGCGCGTAGGTGGAGTAATTTTGGGGCCGGGCGTCTTCATCCTGACGCCGCTGTGCTGGCCGGTTCGGCGTACCTCGCCTCCTATCCGCCTGCCGGCCGCGCGACCCACCTGCTACCGATGGTGGCCCTCCGCCACGAGTGACGGCAGCTCGCGTGCGAGGGAAATAGTTCGCACCACTTGAGAGAGTTTCAGCGCCTCGACCACCGGGGTCGAGCGTTGCCCCGGGAAAGCACTGTCAAGTTGGCGGGCAGTCGCAGCCTTGCCGGGCTGCGTCGAGCGTCAGGAGTTGTGTGACATCTGCGGGGTGCCGGTTCCACAACACACACGCGACGGTCACACCACGGATGGCGCCTGCTGTCGGTCTGCGATCCGTGCTGTCCGCTGACCCATCAGGAGCAAGCCGGGGGAGCGCTGGTGCTCACGCGCCTGACCGACTTCGAGACTGGTGCGCCGGTCGAGCCGTCGGAGGCGGTCTAGGTGACCGGCAGCGACGTGGCGCCGGACGCCCATCCAGAGACGTGACGCGCGACAGGGCAGAATGTGGCCGAGCGCCACTGGCATCGCTGTCTGCCGAGCGCGCTGTCCGTCACGACGCGTGATGCCGCCGACAGGTTCCGGACACGGTACGGTGGCGAGGTGATCACCATCGAGGCGCTGAGGTCCGCAGGGGTCGGGCGGTAGATCGTGGGTCAGCCGCTCGATGCGAGGGCGGCATCGAGCGCTCGGCGGAGCTTCTGTGAGAGCCGGCCGCGGCCGAGTTCCTGGCAGATGTCGACACCCAGGTCGAGTGTGGCGAAGAGCGCCTGACAGCGCTCGCAGACCTCGCTCTGCGGCACAGGGAAGTTCACGCCCCGGTCGAGCGCCTCCTGCTTCGCCGCGAGCAGGTCCAGACAGACACGCGTGGCGTGGTTGGGCGGGGCCGCGTCCTTGCGCGGCAGCGTCTGGGCGATCGTGCGCCGCAACATCAGACGTGCCCGGTGGACCCGGGTTTTGACGGTCGCCGGCTTCAGCCCCAGCACCTGCGCCACGTCGGCGACCGGCAGCTCGACGATGTCCTTGAGCACGAGCGCCATCCGCAACGGGGTCGGCAGCTTGCCAATACCACGCTCGAGCGCCTCGACCGCTTCACGGCGAATCTGCGCCTCGAGCGGACCGTCGATCTCCGACGGCAGATCGACCACCTGCCGCTCCTTCGAGGGCAGCAGGCTTTCGATCGGCTCGAGGCGTCTCGGCTCGCCGACCCGCAGGCGTTTGGACCGCCGACACTGACGCGCCGCGATCGTGTAGAGCCAGGTGGTCGGTGCCGCGTCACCCTTGAACTGGCTCCATTTCCGGAAGGCGAGCAGAAAGGTCTCCTGGACCAGGTCCTCTGCGTCCGCTGGGTTGCCGCAGAACTTGAGCGCCAGGTGATACAGCTTGCCCCCGTGCTCCTCGACGAGCTTCGCGACGGCCACGTCGGCGGGTTGGTGGGCGAGATCTGGCGGCAGACTCATGTCCCTGGACGCCGTGCGGGGAGGGGGCGCCCGGCACCGTGCACGATAGCAGAAGCTGAGCAGCCCGTGCTGAAAATCCAGCTGCATTCGACCGGCGCTGCATCCCGCCTGGCTACGTTGCTCCTCGGTCAGATACTGCCGGTATCGCCCCTCGTC
>JADFPE010000100.1 GCA_022562495.1 Acidobacteriota bacterium | reverse complement strand
GAGGCCGAGGCCGGCGTGATGCGCCGCTGGGCCCGGATCTCGTCCAGGTCGGCCAGCACATCTCCGGCGCGCTGATAGCGATCGGTCACCTCGGGCGACAACGTCTTCATCACGACGTCGTTGAGTGTTCTGGGGATGGCGGTGTTCAGCAACCGCGGTGGTCGCACCAGTTCACCGCGCCGCAGCTTCTCGAGATCGCTGGGCGCCGGTGTGTCGTAGGGCAGGACACCGGTCAGCATCTGGTAGACGGTAATGCCGAGCGAATACAGATCGGACGCAAAGACCGCTTCACCGCGGAATTGCTCCGGCGCCATGTAGGGTGGGCTGCCGATGATCGTCGTGCCGTGCGCCGCGATTTCGAGAAACCGCGACGTGCCGAAGTCGGCGACTTTCAACGTTCCTGACTCGGACACCAGCACGTTGGCCGGCCGGAGATCCCGATGGATGACGCTGTGCGCGTGCGCGTGCTCCACCGCCCGCGTGATCTGGATCGCATAGTCGATCGCCTGATCGATCTCGAGTCGACCGCCGGTCGCGATGACCGTCTCGAGGGTCTCGCCCGGGACGTACTCCATGACGATGAAGAAGATGTTGTCCTGCTTCTCCGCCGTCGTGATCGAGACGATGTTGGGATGGTCGAGTGCGGCCAGCAGGCGCGGTTCCCGCAGCAGTTCGCTGAAGTTCAGATTCTGGCGGTGCGGGACCTTGAGGGCGACCTTCTTGTTGATCCAGGTATCTTCGGCCAGATAGACGGTTCCGAATCCGCCGCTACCCAGCGCTGACAGGATCTTGTATTTCCCGAGCCTGTTGTCGGCGAACACCATGAAGGGCGGAAGTATAGCCTACTCAGAGGACTGCTCTCAGCAGTCAGCAGTCAGAAGTCAGAAGTCGGAAGTCAGAAGGCAGGAGGAAGCTGGAGGGCTGCGGTGGAATGTGCGTCAGATAAGCAGTGCGGTCCACCTCTGTTCCCGTGCGGAGCGATCTACAGCAGGTGGCCGGAAAGCCGGCACCCGGTTCGGTGCTCAGAGGCGCCTGGTCTTGCAGGCGTCGTCCTTCACGCAGAGGTTCGCGACGCCTGGCGGTCTTCTTCTGCCTGCTGCCTTCTGACTTTTGCCTTCTCTCTCTATAATTCGGCGATGCCATCGCGGTTCTACGCGCCGGGCCTGGCGGGGCCGGATGTGCCGGTTGAATTGCCGGACGACGAGGCCCAACACCTGACGCGGGTTCTGCGATTGGGGGCCGGCGACACGGTCTCGGTGTTCGACGGGCGGGGTGTCGAGTATCTGGCTCGTGTCGAGCAGGTGTCGCCGGGACCGGTCATCGTGCGACCCTATCAGGCCGTCGTGCCCCCGCCCGAGCCGGCGGTGGCGCTGATTGTGGCGCAGGCGCTGCTGAAGGGACGCAAGTTCGATGACGTCGTACGCGACGTGACCATGGTCGGCGCCATCGCGGTGCAGCCGTTGCTGACCGCGCGGACCGAGGCCCGGGCACGCGACACCGACCGGTGGATCAGGATCGCCGTCGCCTCGGCGAAGCAGTGTCGGCGGGCCGTCGTACCCGAGGTCAGAGCGCCAGGGTCGTTTCGATCCCTGCTCGATGACGACCGGTCGCATCTACGGCTGTTGCTGGTCGCGCCGGGAACGGCCGGGGCGACCGGCGCAGCACCGCTGTTGCAGGACCATCCTCGGCCAGCCACCGCGACCCTCGCGGTCGGTCCGGAAGGTGGCTGGAGCACGGAGGAGGTAGCCGCCGCCACGGCGGCGGGGTTCGTGCCGGTCACGCTCGGCCGGCGGACGCTGCGCGCCGACGCAGTCGTCGTCTGCGCCGTGTCGGTGCTGCAGTACATCTGGGGAGACCTCTGACAGGCGGGCGACCCGGGGAACGGGGGCGCTCGATATCGAGCCCAGGCCCCCAGCCACGATCGTCAGCCCGTGGGGGAGGATCCACGCGCACACCTGTCGCGCCGTCCTGCCGAGCGCCATGCGGATGCCACACGCCCGCCGTCGTGAGGGTCCGGTCAGCATTAGTTCGCATGTTGTGGGCATGGAGGCGTCCGGCTGGCAAGACGCGAGGAGGGAGCATCCCGGCGGTCTTCGACCGAGGCACAACGCCGGCAGGACGGATGCAGCGCCGGCCGAACGCAGCGGAACTTTCACCACGGGCCGCTAGACGGCATGGATCGGCGCCCAGACATGTGACGTTACTCCTGTTCGGGCTCACGCACCCGTCAACTTGACAATGCCCGTCGTCGAGATCACGATCGACCTCTCGTTCGTCGAGCGCGACCGAGCGCCAAGCCGGTCAACACTCGATTCGGTGCGACGATGAACCCCCTTCAGCCGGGCCAGCAGCTCCTCCATTACCAGGTCGTCGAGAAGATCGGCGCAGGCGGGATGGGCGAGGTCTTCAAGGCGGTGGACTCGAAGCTGGGCCGAGCGGTGGCCATCAAGATCCTCCCGGCCGACCTGGGCCAGGACCGCACCGCACGCCGGCGCTTCCTCCAGGAAGCCCGAGCCGCATCCGCGCTCAACCATCCGGGCATCGTGACGGTCCACGCGATCGAGACCGCGGACGACACCGTTTTCATCGTGATGGAGTTGCTGGCCGGCACCAGCGTGCACGAGAAGATCGCGGATGGACCGGTCGCGCTCTCAGAGGTGCTGGAGCTCGGTATCCAGATGGCCGACGCGCTGGCGACGGCCCATGCCGCCGGTATCGTGCATCGGGATGTCAAACCGGCCAACATCATGGTCTTGCCGAACGGCCACTACAAGTTGCTCGACTTCGGTTTGGCGAAGCCGACCCCGGTCATGGCATCGCCAGCGTCCACGACGATGGGGCTGACGGAACCTGGAGTCCGGGTCGGCACGCTCTCCTACATGTCTCCAGAACAGACGCGTGGCGAGTCGCTTGACGGGCGCAGTGACACATTCTCGCTTGGGGGTGTGCTGTACGAGGCCGCCAGCGGTACACGCGCGTTCGACGGCCCAAGCGCGCTGTCCATCATGCACGCGATCGCGACGGTGAACCCGCCGCGGCCGAGCTGGCCGACGCGCTCCGTCTCTTACAGCGTGTCGTGACAGGTGCGGCCCAGAGTGGGGTCGCGACCCAGGTCCAGGTTGCATCTGAGCCCTGGCACATCGTGGGTCGGGAGGGGGAACTACGACAGCTCGACGATGCCCTCACGCAGGCGATCGCGACACGCGGGTGCACGCTCCTGGTCACCGGCGAACCCGGGATCGGCAAGACGACGCTGGTGGATGAATTCATACTCCGCGCCAGGCGTCGCCCAGAGGCACTTCTCGTCGTCCGCGGGCGATGCGTCGAGCAGTACGGGGCCGGGGAGACCTACCTGCCGGCCTCGACGCGCTCGGCTCGCTGTTGTCGGGAACGGGTGGCGCCCGGGTGGCCACCGTCCTCCGGAGTCATGCGCCGATGTGGTGCCTTCAGCTTCCGGCGGCCTTCGGATCCAGCGACACGCGCACCCAGCTCCAGCAGGAGACGATCGGCGCGACCAAGGACCGGATGCTGCGGGAGCTGGGCGACGCCCTCACCGAGCTCACCGCGAGCGTGGCCATCGTGCTCGTCCTCGAAGACCTGCACTGGGCCGACACACCCAGCATCGACCTGCTCCGGTATCTCTGCCAGCGCGTCGGAGACCAGCGGTTGCTCATTGTTGGCACGCTCCGACCGGAAGACGTCGAGCACCGAGACCATCCGTTGCAGGGATACCGTCACGAGCTGGTCGGACGCGACCGGTGTGAAGAGCTCGCGCTGCCGATGTTCGCGCGTCAACATGTCGAGAGCTACCTCAACGCGCGGTTCGCACCCAATGACTTCGCGAACGAGCTGACCGGCCTGATCCAGCGCAAGACGGATGGGCATCCGCTGTTCGCCACGCTGCTCATCCAGTGGTTGCTGGAGCGTGGACACATCGTCCGGTCGTCCGACGGGTGGACGCTTCCACACGCGGTCACCGACGAGCATGTCGAGGCCCCGCAGGGCGTACGCAGCATCATCCGGACGAAACTGGAGGCGCTCGATGACGACGACCAGCGTGCGCTCCAGTACGCCAGTGTCGAAGGGGAGGAGTTTCAGTCGAGTGTGCTCGCCCACCTCCTGGACGTCGACGACGTCGAGCTCGAAGAGCGGCTCGCCCGTCTCGACAAAGTGCATCGGTTGATCAAGACCGTGGCGGAAGAGGAGCTGCCCGATGGCACGCTGACCACACGCTACCGCTTCAGTCATGCGCTCTACCGGGATGTGCTCTACGGTGATGTCGTCCGCCAGCGCCGGGTGCGGCTGCACCGGCAGATCGGGCAGCGACTCCTGGATCACTACCGGGACCAGGCGTCGCGGATCGCGGCGCCGCTTGCCGTGCACTTCGAGCGTGGCCGGGATTTCGTGCGGGCCGTCGACTATCTCATTCAGGCTGGCGACAATGCGACCCACGCCTATGCCAACGTGGAGGCTGAAGCGCTGTACAGCCGCGCGTTGTCACTGGTGGATCGTCTTGGAACGGAGGTGCAGGCAAAGACAGAGGTCACCATCCGCGAGAAGCGGGGTGCCACCAGGCTCGCACCGAGTCGATTCTCCGAAGCCGTAGACGACTCCACCCGGATGGTCGACGTGGCCCGCGCGCTCGATGACACGGCCGCGGAGTTTGCCGGGTTGAGATCCCTCACGCTGGCGCTCTTTTATTCGCATCGGCTCGACGAGACCGCTGACCGCGCGGCGCAGGCGCTCGCGGTGGCGGAACGCTCTGGCAGTGCCGAATGGCAGGCCGATGTCATGAACCTGGTCGGCCTCAAACAGCTCTGTTACGGCGAGCTCAAGGACGCGAAGCAGAGCTTGGACCGCGCTATCGCGCTGGTCCGGTCGGTCGAACATCGGTCGGCCTTGGGCCCGGCGTTGACCTGGAGGGGCGCACTGCACTATTGGCAGAGCGACTACGCGGCGGCTGACGACATGCTGATCGAGGCGGTGCAGCTGCTCGTAGATCTGCGTGACGGGTTTAACCTCCCGGCATCTTTGTTCTTTCGGGGACTGGTTCTCGGGAATCAGGGGCGGGTCTCGGAATCGCTGGCCGTGCTGAACGAGGCGATCACGATGGCTCAACGAAACGGCGACGCGTTCTGGTGGCCCAGGCTGCCCAATTGCATCGGGTGGATCTATCGTGAGCTGCAGGACTTCGAGCGAGCTGCCGACTATGACCAAGAGGGCCTGGACGTCGGGAGGAAGCACGCAGTGCTCGAGGCGCAGGCCAACTCGCTCATCAATCTTGGTGTCGACTACACGCACACTGGACGGCATGGCCACGTGCTTCCGGTCTTTCGTGAGGTCGAAGACATCTTTGCCCGCGACGCATGGTTCCGGTGGCGCTACAACATCCGGCTGCAGGCCGGCTTCGCCGAGCACTGGTTGACAGAGGGTGACGCTGACAAGGCGGAGACATTCGCACACCGCCTGCGCGACACCGCGACGGAGTACGAAGCGTGGAAATACGTCGCGCTGGCCGACAGCGTGCTCGCCAGGAGTGCGATCACCCGCGGGAACCTCCGCGAGGGTGTGACCTTGATGGAGACGGCACTGGCGCAGCTGCGCCAGCACCCCTGCCCGATCGTGACGTGGAAGATCGAGTCGGCGCTTGGGCACGCCCAGCGAGACCTCGGCGACCACGACCAGGCGACCGCGGCATGTGACCGCGCGGCAGTCATCGTCCGCGAGATCGCCGGGCAGGTCGAGGACGAGGGCCTCCAGGCGACGTACCTGAACTCGACAGCGGTGCGCGACGTCTTCACGCCGCCCGGCCGGGCCACCTAGCGGCCCCGGACCATCATCATTGCTACCTTCACACACGAACTCAGCCACGACGGGCACGTGGTCGGCCGCCTTCGCCCGCCGAGCGCCGTGGACGCCGGAGGGAGACTCGACCACCTGACCGTCACGATGCGCGATGGAGTGTCCGCGTATCACCTCCCCGCATCGGTGAGTCTGTGTGACCAGGGCAACGCTCGACCCACGTACACCGAACCGGATGTCGTGTTGGATCGGGCGCTGGCGTCAGGGCCGTTGCCCTGTCCTCCACACCATCCCTACCCACTCATCCTCGACGGCCCGCCAGACCCGGTGAGCACACGCTTGATATGCGCGTACGACCGCCTGTTCTTCCTCGGCCAGGATGCCGCCGAGCACCATGTGTCCACCCGGCTCGACCAGCGTCGTGATGACCGGCGCCAGGCTGATCAGGACGGCGCCCGTGAGGTTGGCGACGATGACCGCGACGGCGTCTGGTCGTGGCGCGAGCTGTGAGACGTCACCGTCGCGTAACGCGACACGCGAGGCTACGTGGTTCGCGGCCACGCTCTCCCGCGCCGACGCGAGCGCGTCCGGGTCACGGTCGATACCCGTGGCCCGTCGTGCCCCGAGCTTGACGGCCGCGATCGCAAGCACGCCCGAGCCGGTGCCGAGGTCGAGGACGTCGCGTTCGCGCAGGTCGAGCTGCTGCAGCCCCAGCAGGGCGAGTCGTGTGGTCGGGTGGTGGCCGCTGCCGAACCCGAGCGCTGGGCGGATTTCCACCACCACCTCGGTGCTGCCAGGGGCTCGGGGCGGCAGGTCCCAGGGGGGCGCGACGACGACCCGCCCGATCTGTATGGCCCGCAGCTCAGCCTGGGATCGTGCCGCCCAGTCCTCATCGACGACCGACGTTGCTGACGTCTGCACACGCGGGCCACACACGGCGGCCACCGCTGCCCGCGCGGTGTCCCGGTCGGTCTCGGACGCGAAATACACCCGCACGCTGCCGGGCCCACGCGCTTCGATCGCGAACGGTGCGAAATCGTCCACCACCGCCGCCACGGCGTCGAGCAACGGCAGCGGGCTCTGCTCGTCGGCGGGACCCCGGACGTCGAGCACCGGCCACTGGGCCCGGCTAGCCAAAGATGTCTTTGACGCGCTCGAAGAAAGGCCGGTCTTCAGCGGTGTCGTCGTCGGCGTCGGCGGTGTCGGGGGTCAGCGGGTCGAGCACACGTTGCGGCATCGTCGCATCGAGTGTCTCGATGAGGGTCTTCTGCTCCCGGCTCAGCGTGCGTGGCACGGCGACTTTCACTCCAACGTAGAGGTCGCCGTGCCCCCGCCCGCCGACATTGGGCATGCCTTTGCCCCGCAACCTGAAGCGTGTGTCCGGCTGGGTGCCCTTCGGGATCTGGATGGTGGTCGGCTCGGTCAGGGTGGGAACTTCTATTTCTCCCCCGAGCGCCAGCGTCGGGTAGGTGACCGGCAGATCGCACAGCAGGTCGTCACCCTCGCGGTGGAAGAACGGATGGTCACTGACGTGAACGACCACGTACAGGTCACCTGGCGGCCCACCTCGAGGACCGTGCTCGCCCTCCCCGGAGAGACGAAGTCGCTGGGCTGTCGCGATGCCAGCCGGGATCTTCACTGTCAGCTTGCGTTCGCGCGTCACGCGTCCAGTGCCGTGACAGGTCTGACACGGATGCGTGATCACCCGGCCGACCCCGCCACAGTGTGGACAGGTCCGGGCCACGGTGAAGAACCCCTGTTGGAAGCGGATCTGGCCCCGGCCCCGACAGTGGCTGCACGTCTGGGGCGTCGTCCCGGGCGCCGCTCCCGACCCGCCACAGGTCTCACACGGCTCCTCGCGTGGGATCAGGAGCGTTGTCTCAGTGCCGGTGGCCGCTTCCTCGAACGGGATCTCCAGGTCGTAGCGCAGGTCGGCACCGCGCCGGACCCCACTCCGGCGCGTGCCGCCGCCAAACCCGAACAGGTCGCCGAGACCGCCAAGAATGTCGTCGAACGGTGCGAAAATCGTCGGGTCGAAGCCAGCGCTGCCTCCGGCGCTGCCGCCGACGCCCGCATGTCCGAACCGGTCGTAGCGGCTGCGCTTCTCCGGGTCGGCCAGTACCGCATAGGCCTCCGCGGCTTCCTTGAATCGCTCTTCGGCCGTCTTGTCGTTTGGGTTGCGGTCAGGATGATACTTGAGCGCCATCTTGCGGTAGGCGCTCTTGATGGTTGCCTCGTCCGCCGTCCGCGGCACGGCGAGGGTCTCGTAATAGTCGCGCGTCGTCACGCCTTGGCTACCTTGACCATCGACGCCCGCAGCAGCCGGTCGCGCAGGGTGTAGCCCCGGCGCAACTCCTCGATGACCTCGCCGTCGCGGTGCGCCTCGCTCGCCTCGTGCGCCACCGCTTGGTGCAGAGTTGGGTCGAAGTCGGCTCCAAGTGCCTCGATGGGCGCGACGCCGCGTCTGGCCATGAGGTCGAGCAGCTGTTTGTGGATGATCTCGACGCCACGGCGATCGACGGTGCCGTCCTGGGCGTCGACCGCCAGTGCGCGCTCGAGATCGTCAACCAGCGGCAACAGGTCCGTCAGCAGAACCATCGCGGCGTGCTCGGTCAGGTCGCGGCGCTCGCGGTCGGTGCGCTTGCGATAGTTGTCGAAGTCGGCGGTCGTGCGGATGAGCCGCGCGTAGTACTCGTCGCGCTCGCGTTGCAGTCGGTCGATGTCGTCCGTCTCGGACCGGGCCGCACCAGTGCCGTCGTCCGGTGGTGGCCCGTCGTCCGGTGGTGGCCCGTCGTCCGGTGGTGGCCCGTCGTCCGGTGGTGGCCCGTCGTCCGGTGGTGGCCCGTCGTCCGGTGGTGGCCCGTCGTCCGGCGGTGGCCCGTCGTCCGGTGGTGGCCCGTCGTCCGGCGGAGCCGCCGTCTCATCCGGCGGAGTCGCGTCGTCCTCAGACTGCTCCGTGTTGTGTTCGTCGAGCATCGTCTGACGGCGGGGGAGCGTGGTTCACGAGGACGCGGCTGACTGCGTGCGACACATCGTCGACTGCCGCGATGGCTCGTGAGTAGCGCATCCGACGTGGACCGATCACGCCGACGGTGCCGGTCTGCTGGCCGTCGAAGTAGGTGGAGAGAATCAGGCTGAAGGGGCGCAGGTCGACCGCCGAGTGTTCGGTACCGATGACCACGGTCAGCCCGTCAGCACCGAGATACTCGCTGAGCAGCCGCACGAGCCGATGCTTTTCCTGCATCATTGCCAACAGCGCGCGCATCGTGGCGAGCGGCACGGGGCCGTCGTCGTCGGAGACTTCGTCGAACAAGAACGTTGCACCGTCGACGAACACGCTCTCATGCGGGACCATGTCCTCGAGGGTCGAGCTCACCAGCCGAAGCGAGCGTGACAGGAGCTCGTCGTACAGCACTTGCTCCTGCCGCAGTCGTTCGATCACCGACGCGCGCACCTCACCGAGTGTCATGCCGATGAACTCCTGGTTCAGGTAATTGGCACCCTGTTCCAGCTCGCTCCGTCGCACCCGTTCGCCGATGTCGATGACCTTGTGGCACACCTGTTGTCCGTGGGCCGTGACCAGCACGAGGATGCGAGTGCCGTCGAGCGGGACGAACTCGATGTGCTCGAATCCCGCGACCTCGTTGGTGGGGGCCAGGGCAAACCCGAGATGGTGCGACACGCGGGACAGCTCGTGGGAGACGTTGGACAGGACGCCGTTGACCGACCCGGCCTGGCGCAATCGGGCCTCGACCGCCGACGTCGATCGGGCTGCGCGATGGTGCTCGAGCAGGAGGTCCACGTAGCACCGGTACCCGAGGTCCGTCGGGATCCGCCCGGCCGATGTGTGCGGCTGTGATATATACCCGGCCTCCTCGAGGTTTGCCAGGATGTGTCGTACCGTCGCCGAGGAGAGCCCGAACCCGCCATGCGCGGCGAGCCAGCGCGAGGACACGGGTGACCCGTGATCGACGTATTCGTGGGTCAACGCGGCCAGAACTCGGCGGGTGCGTTCGGGCAGCTCCGCGCCGGCGTTTGCTTGTGAGACGGCCTGCCGAGACATGACATCTGCCAGTATACCGTATGCGCCAGGTAGCCCGTTTCAGAAGGACGCCGGCATTCGGCCGCCGAGGCACCCCGCCAGGGCCGGCGCCGGGCTTCGTGCCGCGGGGTCGAATACCGCCGGGAGGCTCGCTCCTCATGCCTGGGGACGTGGGCGCGACCCCACGCACCAGTTCCTCGGTGCGTCGCCGTATGACGTGGGTTATCCGCCGCTGACCGTTGCCTCTGTGGCGTGCCCCGGAGTCCAGCGCAGCGACTGGATCGACCCCGCGCTGGACGCAGCCCCGCTCGTGTCGACCTTGCCGTATTTCACCCCAATCATCTCAGCGAGGATACTCACCGCGATCTCCTGGGGGGTGACCGCACCCAGATCCAGCCCGACCGGGGCGTGGATTTTCCGGAGCTGTTCGGGTGCAATGCCCTCGGCTTCGAGCGCCTGGTAGATCCGTGCCACTTTGGCGCGGCTGCCGATCAACCCGAGATAGCGGAGATCCTTCGGCGCCAGCGCGCGGAGCGCGTCGAGGTCGTGCCGGTGGCCGCGTGTCAGGATGACGGCGAACGCGTGGGGCGGTAGTTCGGCCTGTGTCAGCCACTCGGGGATCGAGTCCACGACGATTTCCTCGGCGTCCGGAAACCGTTCGGTGTTGGCGAACTTCTCGCGGTCGTCGATGACGTGGAGTTTGAAACCGACCGTGTGGGCGGCCTGGGCGAGGTGATACGACACATGTCCCGCCCCCACCAGGTAGAGCGCCGGGGCCGGTTCGAGCGGCTCGATGTAGACCTCCATTCGACCTCCACAGATCAACCCAGAATCCTCGGCGAGGTCGTCCGTCAGTTCGAACTTGGCGATCACCGGCTGCCGGGTCTCGATGGCGGTGCGCGCCTTCCAGAACGCCTCGTTCTCGTAGCAGCCACCCCCGATGGTCCCCACGATGCGCCCGTCCGGAAACACCAGCATCTTGGCGCCAACCCGCTGTGGCGTCGAGCCCTGCGCGCGGATGATCGTCACGAGGGCCGCCGATTCCCCGCGCTTCAGCGCTTCGGCGACCGCTTCGAACACATCCTCGTTTCTCATGGTGCCTCTGACTGGCGTGACGCGGTCCACCCATCACTGTCTCGGGACAGGGGTGGTCCGTCTCGGGCTGCTAGATGAAGATCTCGATGGCGCTCTTTTCCTTCAGCTCCTCGATGAACGCGGCGGTTCTCGCCTGGCGTTCCTGCTGGATCAGGAACTCGCGGATCTGGACACTGGCCTCGACGAACGTCGCGGTTCGCTCCGCTTCGCGCTCGACCATCTGAATCACGTGCATCCCGAACGGCGTCTCGATCACCGCGCTGAGGTCGCCCGGCTCGAGCGCGAACAGGGCCGCCTCGAAATCCGGCACCGTCTGCCCCCGGACGACGACACCGAGGTCGCCGCCGTTGGCTGCCGACGCTGGGTCCTCCGAGTGGGTCCGGGCAAGCTCGGCGAAGTCGGCGCCGCCTTCCGCGTCACGACGGAGGCGGTCGGCACGGCCCCGTGCCTTGGCCTTTTCCCGGTCGCTCGCGTCCGGGCTGATGCCGATCAGGATATGGCGCGCTCGCACGCCGCCTCCCTCCGTGAACTGCGCGGTATGCAGCTCGTAGAACTCCCGCGCGGTCTCGACGTCCACCTCGATGCCCGGCAATACCTCGGATGCGAGCACACGTTCGACGAGCAGATCCCGTCGGGTCTCCTCACGCAGGGCGTCGAGGGTCGTCTCCCAGCCGCTCAGCTGGGTCTCGAACGCGTCGTCGCTCGGGAAGCTGGAGCGGATGATCTCGATCCGAGCAGCGACCGCGGCGTTGTCGGCCGAGAGGCTGAGGGTCTCGGACTCTTGTAAGAGCAGATGGAACGACACCAGACGGTCGAGCACCGACCGATAGACCTGGTCACGAAACTGCGGGGGCAATGCCTGGCCGGCCTTGATCTCGGCGCTGCGGACCGCCCGTTCCAGCTCGTCGCTGGTGATGGTGTGGGTGTTGACCCGGGCCACGATCGCGGGGAGCTCATGCGGTACCGGATCAACCGTCGGCAGGTACAGCGGCTCGAGGGCGCCTGCCGGATCCGCCGGTGTCTCGAGTCCACCGGCGCTGCAGCCGATCACCAACGCGACTGGCGCCAGCCACATCCAGTGGCTGCGTTGGAACCGTTGTCGCATCATCAGCCGATTATACGCCTCCGGAGACCGTCCTGAAGGCCCGACGGCTCGCCCTGCGACTCTTGGCGACAGGCAATCGGCTTTGGGGGCTCGCTGACGCACGACGAACGGGGGGCTGCGTCAGGTAAGCGGAAGCGCGGCCAGCGTCGTGTCCAGCCCACAGCCCACAGCCCACAGCCCACAGCCCGAGCGAGGCAGGGCGCAACCGGCCTCGTCGTCAGAGAGTCATGACCCAGTGATGATGCGCGTCGAGTGTGGGATCGGTGAGGAGCCGTTCGATCAGGGCGGGGCCGTACCGGTTCAGGAAATAGACCATGCCGACCGCCCGTTCCTGGGGGCGGCCCTGAGGAAAGATCTGCGTCTGCGCCCGCGCGAACTGCCGCCGCAGCGTCTGGTCTCGTCGCTTGGTGGCCTGGATGACCTTGTTCTGGAGGGTGCTCAGGTCGCGCTCCATGCGGCTCAGCGTCGAGTCGGCGGCTCCGGTCAGCGTCGGGTCCACATCGGCGACGGCCGCCCGCACCGACCGCATCCGGTCTCGGATGGTCTCCTCGGCGGCCCGCATCGCCTGGTCCACGGTCTCAGGTAACTGGGTGCCGAGCCACCGGTTCAGCGCCGACTCGTCCTGTGGCTGGAGAGTCTCCACACCGATGTTGTAACGACGCAGGAACTTGAGGACCGCCGCGTCGACCAGCGTGGCGCTGATGCGCTGGGCGATGAGCGGCATCGGTACGTCAAAGTGCTCGTAGACCCGCTTGAGCTGCGCCAGGTAGGCCAGCTCGTTCGGTCCGGCGACATAGCAGACGGTGGGAAACAGCCGGTCCTGTACGATCGGGCGCAGCAGGACGTTGGGACTCAGACAGGCGGGGTTCCCGCGAAGCCGGTCCAGGAGCTGTGTGCGGTCGACCGGCTCATCGCCGACGCGCAGCCCGTCGCCGGCCTGCCGGATGACGCGCCGGGTGTCATCCAGCAGGAACAGCGCCACGGTGCCGGGCTGCGGCTCGACCTGCGCGTGGAACCCGGCGCGGCGCAACGCCTCGCCCGCCGCCCGCGCGAGCGACGTCGTCGTGCCCGCGCTCGTGATTTCGCGTTCGAACAGGTCCGCGACCAGTGGCTTGGCCGCCGGGTCGGAGCCGTTGAAGACGACCAGACCGAGGTTGCCGAGCAGCCGCTCGAGCCAGACCGCGAACGCGTCGACCAGACCACGTCCGGGCGCGTAGGCGCCTCGCAGGTCGGCGATCAGATCGGATGTGAAGTCGGTCTGCGGCAGCGTGACCGCCAGCGCGTCGACGACGGCGTTGACCTCGTCTCCCAGTCGAATCGCCGCGGCCGGGGTGCCGGTCGGCGCCGGGATCGACAGCGACACCCGCTCGAGGCGCAAATTCGCGTCGAGGATGCCGCAGCTGCGGACCTCATCGAGGTCATGGTCTTCTGCGTCCACCCAGAACACGGCCACGGCCGGCACGTCGTGCATCTGCTCGACCCATCGCGCCAGTCGGATGGCTGAGATTGCCTTGAGCAGCGTGTAGAGCGGCCCCCCGAACAGTCCAGCCTGTTGCCCGGTCACGACCGCGACCGCACGCGGAGCGTCGAGTCGTCCGGCCGCATCGACCGCCGCGGCGGGGGCGCCGCGCGCCCGCTGCTGCGCCTGGAGCAGCGTGGTGAGCGCAGTCGTGGTGCCGGGTGGACGTTCGTGCGCGGCGATGGCGGCGCGCCAGGCGGTCTCGTCGGCGGGGTTGCCGGAAAAGAACGGCGCGAGCGCGGCGAAATTGGTCGTGTACTCGGTGGCCAATCGCTTGACGCCGGGAAACCGCCGGACGTCGACGGCAACGGACGCGGGGAAGGTGATGACGGGACGCTCCGGAGGCACGGACCTTCACTGTCGCAGAGGGTGTCGGGGAGTGTCAAGGCGGTGGGGCTCCGGCGCGTCGGTGCTATGAGTGTCGGCGTCGCCGCTGCACCGAGTGCTGCCAATTCGTTCTATCATGTTGAAAAATAGAGCACTTCCGTGCTATTCTGCGAATCCAACCGGAGGTACCAGTCCCCTGACACACGAAGATTTGAGTGCGCGTACCCCTCCCGGTGCATTCGGTCCCTATCGGGTGATGCACCAGATCGGGGTGGGCGTCCTCGGACCGGTCTTCCGGGCCGACGACCTGGACGACCATCGGAGGGTGGCGCTCAAGGCCTTTCACCTCGATATTACGCCGGAACACGCGAGCACGCTCGCCGCCGCACTGAACGAGATCGTGCAGGCGGGTGTGGCGCATCCCTCTCTCGTGACCGCGTTCGGCGCCGGGCTCTCGGACGGCGTGCCCTACCTCGCGTTGGAGTATGTGGCCGCCGAGTCGTTGGATGTGGCCATTCGAGGCTACACGACGGCCGCGGTCGGGATGACGCTCCCGTGCGTGGTGCAACTGGCCGAGGCGCTCGATACCGCGCATGCGGGGGGACTCTGTCACGGTGCGCTGCACCTGCGCGACGTCTTCGTGACACCGGAGCTCGCGCGCGTCACCGGGTTCGGCGTCGTGCCGGCGCTCGACCGGGTCAGGTTGCGTGGGCCGTTGCGGCGGCCCTACACGGCGCCTGAACAGATCGCGGGCACCGAATGGGGGCCCGCAGCCGACCGATTCGCGTTGGCGGCGATCGCCTACGAGCTGCTGACGGGGAAGCGCCTGGCGGGTACCGGCGAGCAGGTCACGGATTGCCTCGCCGGGGTGCCTGGCGTGCGCGATCTGACGAGCTTGACACGGCTCTTCGCGCGCGCGCTGGCTGACACGCCCGAGACGCGACCTGCGTCGGCACGGCTGTTCGCCGATGAGCTTGCGGACGCGGTCGGGTGGACTGGGGCGGGTGCGGTCCGCCAGGCCCTGGTCGGGATGAACAGTGAAGCGGGTGACCCGGAGCATCAGGTGTCTCATGCTGCCCCGGCGATCGCCGTGTCCGGCGGCTCGGCACGCCCGTCCGCGGGTGTCGAGACGACCGGGACCGAGGGGGCGGCCCTGACAATGGCGAGAACCACCAGACGCGACAACACGCCGGAACCCACGCTCGATTGGACCGAGCGCAAGCTGGATCGCGGTGAGTCGGACGAGCTCCGCGAGCCGGAGGCGTATCAACCGCGTCCGCCCGGGGCGCCGCCGGAGGGCGAGCGGACCGAGCCCGCCACCGTCCCAGATTTCGACCGTATCGATGCCGCGCTCGAGCATGCGCTCGACGACACCATCCTGGCAGCCGGGAACGACGGCGGACGGGAGACGGCGGCTGATCGCCGCACCCACGCCGAGCCGCCCACGCCCCAGGATGACGACCCCGATCGCACCCTGCCCCTGGTCGGCGCCCGGGTCGAGAGCCCTCCGAGCGACGGAGCAGCACCTACGCCCGGCGCCGGATTGATGTTCGACCCGCCGGACCCGGAGGTGGGTGCACGCGCCGTGCACGCCGGTCGGTCGTCGGGCAATGCTCCTGGCGCGCGCCAGCCGGACGACCGGGACGCTGCCGAGCGCGACGACGGGGCGGAGCCGGCCCCCGATGATGATGACGATGTGGAGGTCAGCGTTGTCCAGGCCCGGGATCGGCCGGTCGACGACAGCGCCGAGCCGTCGAGCGATGCCCCGGACAGCCAGGCGGCAGGTGTCTACGAGGCCATCACGCTCAGCGATCTGCAGGACCGGCTGGAGGATACGGCCGGTGTGCCCGAGGACGACTCAGACGACGACCGAGACCTGGGTGCGGACCCGCCGGCCGGGCCGGAGGTGCGGGACGACGACATGGACGCGCGTGCCGACCGGACGTTGATGTTCGAGTCCGAGACCGAGGACGACGACGACCGCGACGGACACCACGATCTTCAGGCAGGACTCGTCGCGTCGGGCTGGGTCGATCGCGTCCACGGGTTGCCTGTGGTGCCGCTGACGGTGATCGGGGTGGTGCTCACCATCGCCGCGTTCATGGCGGGGTTTGGCTGGGTGGTGGCCGGCGGCGACGACGTCATGACGGATGAGCTGTCGGCGGGTGAGGCGGTGGTGGCTGGCGGTCTCGCCGATGCCTCCACCGCGCTGGAGTCGGCCGAGCCCGCGCCGCAAGTGAGCCAGGACTTCAGCGAGGCCACCGTCGCCGGCTTGCCAGCGGCCGAGGTGCTGGTTGAGGCCCGAGTGCAGATGCCGTCACCTCCGCCCATCGCGGAGATCGCGCCGCAAGAGCCTGAGGTCCCGGTCTCGACACGGCGACCGGCACCGGTCGCCGCAACCGAGGTGCCGGTTGCGCCGGCGCCGCTCCGCCCGACCGACCGGGCGCCGC
>JADFPE010000099.1 GCA_022562495.1 Acidobacteriota bacterium | reverse complement strand
TTCGGGTTGGATCAAGCGCTTCCGCAAGACGGGCAGCCCGTAGCCCCCCTCGCCCCAAGACCAACGGGGCAGCTTCTCGAGGAGCGACTGGTGCTGGAGCAGCATGGCCACCTTCTTGAGGTCGCTCGGCCCCACCGCTCCTGTCTCAAGGATCTGCACGAGGAGCGTGCTCTCAATGTGGCGCGCCTCTTCCAGCGCCTCGCGTGCTTCCTCGACGTCCCGGTCGAGGTCATCTCGCGTGACGAGGCGCTCGCCGCGGTGTTTCCCGGGGCGGTCGTCGTGGCCGAGCGGGTGTTCCTGACCGCGCAGCAGATGGCGGAGATCGCCGAGATCGCCGGGGTCGAGATCGAGAGCGGTCTCGTGGCCCGCTACGTGGCGACGCGGAACGACACCGTGATGGGCCGCGCCTACGTGGACACGCACGTCGTGCGGACCAAGCGCGAGAGTCTGCTGATCTCCCTCGAGGCCGACGGGTCCGTCAGGCGGATCGACGTGACGGCGTTTCTCGAGCCGCCCGACTATCTGGCACCCGAGCGTTGGTTGCGGCAATACACCCGGCGGCAGCTGGACGACGACCTGGCGTTGCAGCGGGCGATTCGCCCGATCGCCGGCGCCACGCTGACGGCGAACGCTACCAACGCGGCGGTGCGCCGGGTGCTGGCCATCGACCAGATTCTGGAACAGGTGACGCGATGAAGTGGTGGGAGCAGTGGGCGTTCAACCTGTTGCACGGCGTGGTGGCGGTGACCGGCGTCGCCTACCTCTACATGAAACAGGTGATGGTGGCCACCGACCCGTTCGCCGTCATCAATCATCCGTGGCAGTCCCCGATGCTCTCGCTGCACATCGTGGCCGCGCCGGTCTTCATCGCGTTCTTCGGCATGCTCTTCCGGTCCCATACGCTGGCAAAGCTGGTGTCGCCGAACGCCGCCAACCGTCGCACCGGGTGGACGTCGCTGATCAGTTTTTCGACGATGGCGCTGACCGGCTACTGCCTGCAGGTGGCGTCGGACCCGGCGTGGCGGGCGGGGCTCATCTGGGCCCATATCTCGACCAGCCTCATCTTTGTCGCCGGCTACGGGGCACATCTGGCGATCGCCTGGCGTCTGTCCCGGGTGCCGCCGATCGCCGCCGGTGCCGTGCCTCGGGCGGTCCGTTTCCCCCAATGAGAGTCGCGACGACCGTCGCGCTCGCGCTGCTCCCGTTCGTCTCGCTGCCGTCGCTGTGCTGGCCGCGCGCCACGGCGTCCACGCCGCACGCGGTCCAGCGCACCGTCTACGTGATGGGCACCCGCGCGACCCTGGTCCTCTTCACGACGGCCCGCGCCGCCGGGTTGCGGCAGCTCGAGGCGATGGTTCGGAGCCTGGAGCGGACCGAAGCGGAGCTCAGCACCTGGCGGACCGACAGCGTCCTGAGCACCCTCAACCGCCAACCGGTCGGCGAGCCGCTGGAGCTGCCGGCGGCGGTCTGTGCGCTGTGGGGCGAGCTGACGGCGTGGCATCGGGCCACCGACGGCGCCTTCGACCCCGCCGTCGGCGCGCTGAGCGAGGCGTGGGGCCTGCGGGCGGCCGGACGCCATCCGTCGCCTGGTCAGCTGGCGGCGGCGAGGGCCGTGACCGGGTTGACGCATTTCCAGTTCGAGGCCTCGGCCTGCCGGGTGACGCGCCTGGTGGACGTGACGCTCGACGCCGGCGCGTTCGGGAAAGGGGAAGCGCTGCGTCGTCTCCTGCGGCAGCCCGCCGGAGGCGGGTCCTGGATGGTCGATCTGGGTGGTCAGGTTGTCGTGTCCGGAGCACCGCCCGCCGGTGGCTGGCCGATTGCCATCGCACATCCGGCGCGGCGAGCCGAGACGGCCGTGGAGATCACCCTGGAGAGTGGCTCGCTCGCGACGAGCGGCGCCTCTGAGCGATCATACGAGACCGCGGGTGGAATGGTGGCGCACATCCTCGACCCCCGAACCGGTCGACCGCTGCATCGGCCCGGGTCGGTCACGGTGTGGCACGAGGACGCACTGACCGCCGATATCCTGTCGACGGCGCTGTATGTGCTGGGCCCCGAAGTAGGGCGACGCTATGCGGACGAACACGGGTTTGCCGCCCTGTTCCTGGCGCCGGCCCGTGGGGACCGTGAATCGGTTGTGCTCCGCGCCAGCCGGGCGTTTCGTCAGCGATTCCCGGCGGTCGCCCGCGTCGCCGGCGACCCGCCCGCCCGACGCGCCGTCGGTCCGTGCGAGATGTTCACACCCCACGACTGGACCACCTTCGGGCCCGCGCAAGACTAACGTCCCATGTGCGACGCCGATCCATCCCGCCTGGCGGCGTTGAGCGTCGGTCGAATGCTGCCCGTATGCGCCCTCCTCGCGCCTGGCCAGCCGGGCGCCTCAACGCCCCCACATGGGAACCTGTTCGTGCGCAGACACGAAGGTGGCGACGCCCACCGATGTCTTCTGTCTCCTGTCTGCTGTAGGACTGGCGTCCCCGTAGCCACTTGCCACGGCCTCGCGTCCGGTCTACGATCAGCGTGGCTAGAACTGCATCCGTTGAGGAGGGTGGAGCATTCGATGATCAGGCGTGTCCTTCGGCCGACCGCGTGCTGTCTGATGACGGCCGCGCTGCTCGCAGGCGACCCCGCGGGCGCGCAGCCAGCCCCAGGCGCCCCCGCCACCGAATACCGGGCCTTGCTCGATCAATATTGCGTCTCCTGTCACAACCAAACGCTGGTCGAGGGGTCGGAGGAGCCCCGGACAGCGCTTATCTCCCAGTTGCGGGCGGTGGGGTTGACGCTCGACACGCTCGACCTGGCGACCATCGGAGAGGACGCCTCGCAGTGGGAGCAGGTCGTGCGGAAGCTGCGGGCCGGCTTGATGCCACCGGCTGGACGACCGCGTCCCGACGACGCGACGCACGACGCCTTCCAGGCCTGGCTGGAGACCCAGCTCGATGACGCGTGGGCGGCCCGGCCGGACCCGGGACGGACGGCGACCTTTCATCGTCTGAACCGGGCCGAGTATCGCAACGCCATCCGCGACCTGCTGGCGCTCGAGATCGATGTCGACAACTTCCTGCCGGCCGATGACGCCAGCTTCGGGTTCGACAACATCGGCGGTGTGCTGCGGATGTCGCAGTCGCTGCTCGAGCGGTATCTGGCGGCGGGCCGGACGATCAGCCGTCTCGCGGTCGGCCGCCCGCCACCCACCGCCGTCTCCGAGACCTATCGCGCGGCCCAGGACGAGCAGCAGCACGAGCGCGCCGACGGACTGCCGTTCGGCACCCGTGGCGGGATGCTCGTGCGCCACCAGTTTCCGCTCGATGCCGACTACGACATCCGCATCCAGCTGAGCGGCACGCGGGGGTTGCGTGAGGTGTACCAGCTCGAGGTGACGGTCGACGGCGAGCAGGTCGAGCTGTTCACCCTCGGTCCCGCGCCGAGGGACGGGCAGCCGAATCCGTACGTCACCGGGTCGATGCTGGAGGTGCGGGTGGGAATCGACGCCGGGCCCCGGGAGATCGGGGTCGCCTTCTACCGGACCCCGCCGGTGCTGGTGGAGCAGGTGCGGGAGCGGTTCCAGAACCCACGCACGTCGGGGAACACCGGTGGGCCCGGTGGCGCGATGCCGTTCGTGAGCAGCGTCACGATTGCCGGTCCACACGACGCACGGGGTCCAGGGCGCACGCCGAGCCGGGCGCGCATCTTCGTCTGCCGGCCCACGCGCCCGTCGGACGAGCCGGGGTGCGCCCGAACGATCCTGTCCACATTGGCCAGGCGGGCCTATCGCCAGCCGGTGACCGCCAGGGATGTCGACGTGCTGCTCGAGTTCTATGAGATGGGGCGCGCCGACGGAGGGAGCTTCGATAAAGGTGTCGAGCTGGCGCTGCGACGGTTGCTGGTGAGCCCGGAGTTCTTGATGCGGATCGAGGCGGACCCGGCGGGTGCGGCCTCCGACACGCCCTACGCGGTGACCGACCTGGAGCTCGCCTCCCGTCTGTCGTTCTTTCTCTGGAGCAGCATTCCGGACGACGAACTGCTGGTGGTTGCCGAGCGCGGCGAGCTCAGCGACCCTGCGATGCTCGATCGCCAGGTGCGCCGGATGATCGCCGACCCCCGGTCGGAGGCGCTGACCGAAAACTTCGTCGGCCAGTGGCTCCAGCTCCGGAACCTGGCCACGGTGATCCGGCCCGGCGACCCGTACTCCCTGGCCTTCGACGAGACGCTCCGGCAGGGGATGATCCGGGAGACGGAACTGTTCGTCGGCAGCATCATCCGGGAGGACCGCGGCGTGCTCGAGCTGCTGACCGCCGACTACACGTTCCTGAACGCGCGCCTGGCCGGGCACTACGACATCCCGAACGTGCAGGGCAGCCACTTCCGCCGCGTCACGCTCCCGCCCGACAGCCCGCGTGGCGGGTTGCTCGGCCACGGGAGCATCCTGACGCTGACCTCGCATGCCATCCGCACGTCGCCGGTGCTGCGCGGCAAGTGGATTCTGAACAACATCCTCGGCACCCCGCCGCCGGACCCGCCGCCCAACGTGCCGGCGCTGGTCGACAAGAAGACCCACGCGAAGGTCGCGACGATGCGCGAGCGGATGTCGGCGCATCGCGACAACCCGGTGTGTGCCGCCTGTCACTCGATGATCGACCCGGCCGGTTTCGCGCTGGAGCGCTTCGACGCGATCGGGCGGTCGAGAGTGGTTGACGAGTCGTTCAATCAGCTCGACACGTCGGGGGTGCTACCCGATGGGACGGCGTTCAGCGGTGCCCGCGAGCTGCGCGCCGCGCTGGTGCGGAAACCGGAACGGTTCGCCAGCACCGTCACCGAGAAGCTGCTGACCTATGCCCTGGGCCGAGGGCTCGACTACTACGACATGCCGGCCGTACGGCGCATCGTGCGCGACGCGGCGGCGGACGACTACGGGATGCAGTCGATCATCGTCGGCATCGTGAACAGCTACCCGTTCCTGCACAGGAGATCCGAGTCATGATCGTAACCAAGAAGGCACTTCCACGTCGGACCGTGTTGCGGGGCATCGGCGCGACCATCGCCCTGCCCTTCCTGGACGCGATGGTGCCGGCGCTGACCGCCACGGCCCGGACCGCCGCGAACCCGGTGCCGCGTCTGGGGTTCGTCTACGCCCCGAACGGGATGTTCCTGCCCAATTTTCATCCGGTTGGCCCAGGCGGCCGCGGGTACGCGATCACCCCGATTCTGAAGCCACTCGAGGCGTATCGCGACCAGATGGTGGTCATCAGCGGGCTCAGCAACAGCGGTGTCGTGAGCCCCAACGAGGGCGGCGGCGTGCACACCCGCGCGCACGGCGGCTGGCTGAGCGGCGTGCTGCCGAAGCGCACCGAGGGTGCCGACATCCGGGTCGGCAAGACGGTCGACCAGTATGCGGCCGACGTGCTGGGTGCCGAGACGTCGCTGCGGTCGCTGGAGCTGACCACCGAGTCGAACTTCACCGTCGGGAACTGCGAGAACGGCTACAGCTGCACCTACCAGAACTCGACGTCGTGGCGGACCCCCACGACCCCGTTGCCGCACGAGCGGGACCCGCGTGTCGTGTTCCAGCGGCTGTTCGGGGACGGCGGCAGCGTCGAGGCGCGGCTGGCGGAGATGCAGACCGACCGCAGTATCCTCGATTCGGTGACCGAGAGCATCGGCCGGATCGAGCGGCGGCTGGGGCTGCGTGACCGGTCGGCGGTCGAGGAGTACCTGGACGCGGTGCGGGAGATCGAGCGGCGGATTCAGCGGGCCGAGGGGAGCAACGCCAGCAACCCGCTGCCGACGGTGGCGCAGCCGGCGGGCGTGCCCGAGGAATACGACGACCATATCACGCTGCTGTTCGACCTGCTGGTGCTGGCGTATCAGGCCGACGTCACGCGGGTCAGCTGCACCCAGATGGCGCGCGAGCTCAGCGGCCGCACCTACCCGAACATCGGGGTGCCCGAGTCGCATCACGGCGTCTCGCACCACCAGCTCGACCCCCACAACATCGAGCAATACACCAAGATCAACACGCATCACATGTCGCTGTTCGCGCGGCTCATCGAGAAGATGCACAACACGCCGGACGGCGACGGCACGCTACTGGATCACACCATCATGCTGTACGGCACCGGAATGGGCGATGGCGACCACCACACGCCGTACAACCTGCCGATCACCCTGGTCGGTGGGGGCTGCGGCCAGCTCGCCGGCGGCCGGCATATGCAGTACGAGCTCAACACCCCGTTCATGAACCTGGGTGTCACCCTGCTCGACAAGGTGGGCGTCCACGTGGACCGCATCTCGGACAGCACCGGGCTGCTGGAGGATCTGTAGGGCCGCCGGTCGCGGGAGCAAGGCCCTTCAGGGCCGCCGGTTACGGTCGCAAGGCCCTTCAGGGCCGCCGTTGGAGACGAGAGATGCGAATTCTGCGCACAGCGAACCTGGCTGTCTTGGTGCTCGGGGTCTCTGTGTCCGCCGTTGCGAAGGCGGACCTGCCACTGATCGACGCCGTGCGGAGTGGCGACGTTGCGGCGGTGCGGGCGCTGCTCGACCAGACGGCGGATGTCGATGCGCGGGCCGCCGACGGCGCGACGGCGCTGCACTGGGCGGTGCACGAGCAGCGCCTCCCGATCGTGGAGCTGCTGCTCGACGCCGGCGCGGACGTGACGGCGATGAACCGTTACGGCGTGCATCCAGCGTCTTTGGCGGCCGAGAACGGCGACGCGGCAACTCTCGAGCGATTGCTCGATGCCGGCGTCGACCCGGACACGACGATGCCGGGCGGCGAGACCCTGTTGATGACGGCGGCCCGGACGGGCGACCCCGACACCGTGCGGGTGTTGCTGGCGCGTGGCGCCGACCCGAACGCCCGCGAAAGCCTGCGTGGGCAGACGGCGCTGATGTGGGCGGCGGCCGGTAACAACGCCGCCGTGATCCATGTGCTGGCGGAGCAGGGGGCGGACCTGCACGCGCGGACCGACAACCCCTCGCCGAGTCCCGGCCGGACATTCTCGAGCACGCCGGTCACCGGGTTCACCCCGCTGCTGTTCGCGGTACGCGGCGGGCACCTGGAGGCCGTGCAGGTGCTGCTCGACGCCGGCGCGGACGTCAACGACACCGTCTCGGATGGCCAGAGCGCCCTGGTCGTGGCGGCCGCCAACGCCAACTGGGAGCTGGCCGCCTATCTGCTCGACCGGCGCGCCGACCCCAACCATGCAGGGGCCGGGTGGAACGCCTTGCACCAGACCGTCCGCACGCGGCGGATGAACATCGGGTTCGGCACGCCTGGGCCGTTCGCCGCGGGCACCCTCGACAGCATCGACCTGATCCGGAAGCTGATCGCGCACGGGGTCGACGTGAACGCGCGCATGACCCGCAACGGCATCCGGGACGGCCAGCGCAACCGGCTCAACCGGCTCGGCGCCACCGCATTTCTGCTGGCGGCCAAGGTGACCGACGTCGAGACGATGCGGGTGCTGCTCGAGGCGGGCGCCGACCCGTTGATGCCGACCGCGGACGGCACGACGCCGCTGATGGTGGCGGCCGGGCTCGCGATCTGGAACCCCGGCGAGGATGGCGGGTCGCTGTCGGGGCAGGAAGACGAGGTGCTCGAGGCGGTCAGGATCTGCGTCGAGCTCGGCAATGACGTGAACGCGTCGAACTACCGGGGCGAGACGGCGCTGCACGGCGTCGCCTTCCGGGGCGCGAACATCGTGGTGGACTACCTCGTCGAGCAGGGCGCCGATCTCGACGCGCGGACCGAGGACGGCTGGTCGCCGCTGGCGGTCGCGCGGGGCCTGAGCTACTCCGACTTCTACAAGGCCCAGGTGCACACGGCCGCCCTGCTCGAGAAGCTGATGACGGCGCGGCGTATCGACACCGAGGGCGAGGCGCACCGCGTGCCCGGGTCGGTCTGTTACGACTGTCTCCAGACTCGACGCGATCAGATCCGGTTCGTGGCGGAACGCGACACGAAGATGGAGGCCGCGTTCGACCCGGCCGACAGGGGCAACCAGACCCCTGTTCCGGACCAGACGCCAGACCCCTGATCGGAATGCCCGTCGCCTCGAGACACTCCATTGGCGTGAACCCCCGCGTGTGACCCCTCCGCCCTGTGTTCGAGATGCACAGATTCTTCATCCGTCTCACCGGCCTCATCGGTCTCGCTGTGCTGGCAGTTGCCTGGCCTGTGACCGACCGAGACGTCACCGCCCAGGAGCCGCAACGGCTCAACCGGCTCATCGAGCAGCTCGAACAGGACCAGGCGGCGATCAGCGGTGTCGACTGGCAGTTCATCGACATGGAGCACGGGCCCTATCTCCTGGACCGGCTGCAGACCACGCTCCAGGGGTTGCGGGAGGAGGGCGCCACGAGACCGCGTCTGGCCCCGATCGTACGGATCCCGATGGAGGGGGACGAGAACGTGCGGTTCGCTACCAAGCAGGTGCTCGATTTGGGGGCGTTCGGGGTGGTATTCCCCCGTGTCGAGACTGCCGAGCAGGCCGAACGCGCCGTCAGCGCAATGCGCTACCCGCCGCAGCGAGGCGAGGCGTCGCCCGAGCCGGCGGGCCGGCGTGGATGGGGCCCCGGACGGGCCGCCCGGTATTGGGGGCTGGGGGTGGCCGACTACGCGCGCAGGGCGGACGTCTGGCCGCTCGACCCCGAGGGCGAGCTGTTCGCGATGATCATGATCGAGTCGGCCGACGGGGTACGGAACATCGACGAGATCGTCAGCGTACCCGGCATCGGTGCGATCTTCATCGGACCGGCCGACCTGGGGATGTCCCTTGGGGTTGGGCCGCCGACCCCGGCCCAACCTCCGGAAACGGAGGCGGCCATCCAGCGGATCCTCGAGGCCTGCAAGGCGCACGACGTGATCTGTGGTCTGGCCGAGCCACGGACCGAGTCGGAGAAGCGGATCGCCGAAGGCTTCCGGGTGTTGCTGGCCTTCTAGGCGCCGACACACGAAGTCAAACGACCGGCGAAGCCCTCCGGCTGTCTTCTGTCTCCTGACTCCTGTAGAGCCTGGGATCCCTGCGGCGCCTCGAACACCCACAGCTCATCCTTCGACAACGTCTCGGTGTGCGCTGCTCAGGATAAATGGGCTCGAAGCCGGTGTCTATTCCGGGGCCTTGAACGCCCAGAGCTCACCGGCGAAGCCGCCGGCGGCGATGGCGACCACCAGATACTGCGTGTCGCCGAGCATGTAGGTCATCGGTGACCCGGTGGCCGGGACCGGCAGCGCCACCGTGCCCACCTCTACACCCGTCGCCTTGTCGTAGGCACGGAGCGCCGAGCCGCGCTCACCCTCAGCATTG
This sequence comes from Acidobacteriota bacterium, assembly GCA_022562495.1. Classification (GTDB taxonomy): domain Bacteria; phylum Acidobacteriota; class Vicinamibacteria; order Vicinamibacterales; family UBA8438; genus NP936. The sequence goes on along the minus strand of JADFPE010000099.1, from coordinate 7,086 downwards.
GTAAACATCCCGCCGTCGCTGGCGATGACCAGCGTCTTGGTGACCAGGGTGCCGATACGCTGATTCGCCGCCCCGGTACGCGGCACGTCGACCCCCTCGAGGAGCGGGTGGTTGCGGATGTTGTCCGGGGTCTCCCCGTGTGCGACCTGCCAGACGATCTCGCCCGCGTTCAGGTCGATCGCCGTGATCCGTCCCCAGGGCGGCTTGACGATCGGAATCCCCTCGACGCTCAGGCCACCGAAGCCACCGCGACCGCCCCGACCGCCGCGTCCGCCGCCGGCGCCTGCCGGTGGCCTCGGCCGGCCCATGATGAAGTCCATGTTCGACCGCTCGGGGCTGCTGATCAGACCCATGTTGCTGACCTGCGTCTTCGAGTAGATGTAGAAGATGCCGGTCTCCGGGTCGAACGACCCGCCCGGCCAGTTCGAGCCGCCGGTCAGCGCCGGGATGTGCAACGTGCCCAGCGTGCCCTCAAAGGAGGCCACAGAGGGCGGCGTGTAGAGCGGGCCGACCCGGTAGGGTGCGATCACCGCTTCGGCACGTCTGCGCAGATCCGGGGTGAAGTCGATCAGGTCGTCGACGCTGATGCCCTGACGGTCGTACGGCGGCGGTTTGGTCGGAAACGGCTGGGTCGGTGACGTCACCTCGCCCGGCACGTCGGACGGTGGCACCGGCCGCTCTTCGATCGGCCAGACCGGTGCACCGGTCGCCCGGTCGAGCACGTAGAGGAATGCCTGCTTGCTCGGTTGGGCGAGTGCCTTGACCGGACGGCCGTCGACCGTGATGTCGACCAGGATCGGTGCGTTGGGCAGGTCGAAGTCCCAGACGTCGTGATGGATCGCCTGATAGTGCCAGACCCGGTTCCCGGTCGCGATCTCGATCGCGACGATGCTGTCGGCGAACAGGTTGTCGCCGAGCCGGTGTCCGCCGTAGAGGTCCCCGGTCGGCATCTCGACCGGCAGATACACGTAGCCCAGCTCCTCGTCGATCGTCATCTGACCCCACACACCGGTGTTGCCGGTGTAGCGCCACGAGTCGTTCAGCCAGGTGTCGTTGCCGAACTCGTCCGCGCCCGGGATCGTGTGAAAGATCCACTTCCGCTCCCCGGTCCTGGCGTCGTAACCCCGGATGTGGCCCGTGACGTTCTCCTTCGCGCGGGGCGCGACGCCGGGCAGATGCGCTGCGCCGATCATGATGACGCCGTTGGCGATGATCGGTGCGGCGTGCAGCCCGATGTCGGCGGTGACCAGATCCAGGTCCTGGTCGAGTCCCAGCTTGAGGTCGACCATGCCGTCCTCGCCGAAGTCCGCTATCCGGTCACCGGTGCGGGCATTCAGGGCGATGAGCCGGTAGCCGGGGGTCACGTAGAAGATCTGGCCCTCGGCGCCGTCATCCCAGTAGGTGAGCCCGCGTCCCGACAGTCGGCGTGGCGCGCCGGCGCCCCGCTCACCCTCGTTCAGCCGGTGTATCCACAGGAGCTCACCGGTCTCGGCATCGATCGCAACGGCGGCCCGGCGGGTGCCGGCGGTGGTGTAGAGCACGCCGTCGACCATCAGCGGGGTCGACTGGAAGACGAACTCCGGTCGCGGCCCGAGGCTCTCGGTCTTGAACCGCCAGGCCACCTCGAGGTCGCTGAAGTTGTCGGCGTCGATCTGGTCCAGCGCGGAGTAGCGGGTGTGCCCGAGGTCGCCCCCATAGGTCGGCCACTCGCCGTTGGGTGCGCCCAGCTGCGCGGCGGCCGGCGCCACCACGATCAGCGCGAGCGCGGCGACCAGAAGGAGAACGAAGCGTGCGGTGCGTCGCGGCATGGATTCCTCCGGAAAGAGCGAAGTCTACCCCGCCTTCGTTCGCCGGCGCTAACCGTGACGGCCAGACTTCGGCGGGTCCGCCGAAGCCTGGTGGCCGCCATGGCCTGCCGGCCGCGGTTGGCGAAGGCGGACAGTCTTCCGTCTCTGAGCGAATGCTGGCTAGTCCGGTCGCAACGCGTTGAGCGGGTCTTGACGCGGTGAATTGCGCCGAGGGCGGCCGGTGACGCCTCAACCGTGCCCCCCCTTGACACGTAGTCTCCGACGGTTTCTACTTTCGTTGGGTTTCGTAGGTATTCGTAATGAAATGTCGATACTAGAGGGTTCCTATGGCCCCCGATGAACGCTGGGTCGGCGTAGAGGATGTGGCGGCCCATCTTGGGGTGGCGAAGGACTCCGTCTACCGCTGGGTCGAGGCAAAGAGGCTTCCGGCCCGTAGGGTCGGGCGGCTGCTGCGCTTCCGGCTCTCCGACGTGGATCATTGGGTCGAGAGTGGGGGCGGCGAGGGGGCGGCGGAATCCGACTCCCAGCGTGGAACGAAGGCACGATCACCCAAGAAGCGGGGCGCCCGATGAGCGACAGCGTCTGTCCGCTCAAGGAAGCGCAGGTCCTCACCGGCCCCTTGTTCAGCGAGCCGATGCGTGTCGAGACGGTCCGTGAGAGCGGAAACGGCACCTGGACCGTCGGGCTGGTCGGCACCCAAACGGAGCGCTTCCGAAAGGTCACGCTGAGCGCCCACGACCTCGACGGCGTCTCGGTTCTCGAGCCGGGCTTCCACTACGACGGCGACGGCCGGCTGCTTCGGCTCGGGCTCCAAGCTTATTCTCTCGGGATCGCCTGGGAGTTCGACCCGTACTTCGGGCTCTCGATCTCCCGTGTGGACCCGCTGCCGCACCAGCTCGAGGCGGTCTACGACTACCTCCTCAAGCTCCCGCGCGTCCGTTTCCTGCTCGCCGATGACGCCGGCGCGGGCAAGACGATCATGGCGGGGCTGCTCATCCGGGAGCTTCGGATGCGCGGCCTGGCCGAGCGAATCCTGATCGTCGGACCCGCCAATCTCGCATTCCAATGGCAGCGGGAGCTGAAGGAGAAATTCGACGAGAAGTTTCTGGTCCTGAAGGGGAGCGACCTGCGTGATCAGTTCGGCGTCAACCAGTGGCTCCAGCAAAAAAGGATCATCACGTCGCTCGACCTCGCGAAGCGGGAGGACATCCTGCCCGGGCTGCGCCAGGTCCACTGGGACCTCGTGATCGTGGACGAGGCCCATCGCATGTCGGCCCGGGACGAGTCACACAAGAGTCAGCGCTACAAGCTCGGCGAGCTGCTTCGTGACACGTCGGATCACTTCCTCCTCCTGACCGCGACCCCGCACAAGGGCGACCCGGAGAACTTCACGCTCTTTCTCCAGCTGCTGGACGCCGACGCCTACGCCGACGTTCGATCGATCCAGCAGGCCATGAACCGCCAGCGCGCTCCGTTCTACCTGCGCCGCACCAAGGAAGCGATGGTCTATTTCCCGGAGCGCCGCGACGATGGAAGCTGGGCGGCGCAGAAGATCTTCACGAAGAGAATTCCTCACACGGTCGACTTTCTGCTCGACGGCGATGAGTTCGAGTTGTACCGCGAGATTACGCGCTTCGTGAAGCGCCAGAGCGCCCGCGCCGCAGCCATGGATGATCCCCGGGCGCGTGCGGTCGGCTTCCTGATGGCCCTCTATCAGCGCCGCCTGGCCTCCAGCACCCGGGCAGTGCGCAAGAGCCTCGAGAATCGCGCCCGCCGGCTCGAGCTGGGGCTGAAGCACGCGCAACAGCTGGCTCGCGCCGCACCCCCCGACCTCCCGGACTGGGACGATCTGGAAGAGATGGAGGAGGAGGAGCGAGAGCGCCTCGAGGAGATGCTCGAGGCCATCACCCTCGCTGGCAACGCCGCGCAGGTACGAGAAGAGATCGCGGAGCTGGTCGAGCTCGCCGGGCAGGCACAGGAGGTCGAAGACTCGAGCGCCGAGGCCAAGCTCTCGACGCTGAAAGACGTGCTCCAAAAAGAGGGCTTCTTCGATCACGCCGATCGGCGCTTGCTCCTCTTCACGGAGTTCAAAGACACCCTCGACTACCTGGTCGAGAAGCTCGAAGCCTGGGGCTTCAAGGTCGGCTGTATCCACGGCGGCATGAAACCGGGCTCGCGCGATCAGCCCGGCAGTCGGCTCTACTCTGAACAACAGTTCTGGGAAGGCGAGATCCAGATCCTCGCTGCCACCGAGGCGGCGGGCGAGGGCATCAACCTCCAGTGCTGCAACATCCTGTTCAACTACGACATCCCGTGGAACCCGAACCGCCTCGAACAGCGGATGGGCCGCATCCATCGGTATGGTCAGCGGAAGGACTGCCTGATCTTCAACTTCGTCGCGACCAATACGATCGAGGGACGTGTGCTTCAGCGTCTGCTCGAAAAGCTCCAGGAGATTCGCGATGCGCTCGACGATGACGCCGTGTTCAACGTGGTGGGCGAAGTCTTGCCGGCGGCTCACGTAGAGCGGGTCCTTCGCGACTATTACGCCGGCAAACTGGGCGATGCCGATCTCGAGGAACGTCTACTCGAAGACGTAGATGAAAAGCGCTTCCGCGGCATCTGCCAGAACGCCTTGGAAGGACTGGCGGCCAAGACGCTCAACCTGGAGATGCTGATCGAGCGGCGTGCCCTCGCCAAGGAGCGACGCCTCGTCCCGGAATCGATCGCGCGCTTTATCCGGGAGGCAGCGGACTTCGTCCCGCTCGAGCTCAAGATAGTCGAGCACCTGCCCCACACCTTCGAGCCCGCCCGCACTCCCACAGTGTTGCGCCGCTACGAACGCGAGGCCGACTGGACGCTCCCCGAGTTGGCCAATCGGTACCCTCGCTGCTCGACTGATCGCGAGGCCGCCGAGGAGCACAACCTGGAATGGGTGACACCCGGTCATCCGCTCTTCGAAGCGATTCGTAGGCACACACGCGAGAAGGCGCTCGAACCATTCGGGCGCGGCGCCTGCTTCTACTCGCTCCAGCATGATGAGCCCGCTCGCCTCGACTTCTACCGGGCCAGGGTGGTGGATGGTCTCGGCCAGGTCGTGCACGAGCGTCTCTTCACAGTGGAACTTACGGAAGGAAGGGAGCCTCAGCTGCGCGAGCCCAGCATGCTCGGCGACTACACCCCCAGCGAGGCTCCCGAAGCGCTGCCCGCGGTGGCTGCAGCGCCTGGGCCTACCGCGTGGCTGCACGAGCACGCCCTGAGCGGTTTCCTGGAGGACACCCGCGCTGAGCGCCGGGCCGAGGTGGAGCGCATCTCCGACCACGTCGAGCTCTCTCTCACCGAGTTGATTCAACGCGCGGATGAAGAAATCGGCCGGGCAGCCGACATGGTCGAGGAGAAGATGGCCGGTGCCGAGGGCCGACTCGCCCAGGCGGAGACCCGCCACGGAGAGCTTCTGGCCCGCCGCGACCGTCGTCGGCGAGACCTCGAACGGCAGCGGTCGCTGTCGCTGCAGGCCGTAGAGTGCCTCACCAGTGTCCTCGTCCTCCCCCACCCGGAGCGCGAGACCCCCGAACTTCGCCACCTGCGTCCCAATGCCGAGACGGAAGCCGCCGCCATGCAAGTGGTGATGGAGCACGAGCGAGCACTGGGGCGGCAGGTCTACGACGTGAGCGCCAAGAACCTCGGGTACGACGTCACGAGCCTCGACCTTGTGTCGGGCGAGTTGCGTCTGATCGAGGTCAAGGGCCTGGGCGCGCCGAGCGGCACGATCCTGCTCACGCCCAACGAGCGGCGCGTCGCCGAGGACCGGCGCGACTGCTACTGGCTCTACGTCGTGACCCACTGCAGCTCGGAGCCGAGTCTCCAGGAGCCGATCCGCGACCCCGCGCAGTTCCCTTGGCACGAGGTCACGAAGGTCCAGCACTACTACCTGGAGGTGGACGCCATGACGCAGCCGATGCAGGTGCGGGAGCACCCGCCAGGGTACGGAGGTGTTGGAAAATGAGTGCCGAGGATCCCTTCCGGAACACGCTCGATCTCTCGTCGGGCGCGAAATTTCATCGTTGTGCACTTCAGGTCAATCCGCATCACTACGCGGAGACGTACCGCGGGCAGGTGCCGGATCGCGACGAGGAGGGCTACGCAGAAGCGCTGGTCGACCAAGCTGTAGACCTCAAGATCGACGTGCTGGCCGTAACCGACCACAACCACGTCGGCGGTGTGAACGTAATTCGCGAGAAAGCGCAGAAGCGGAGCATTCACGTCTTTCCCGGCTTCGAGCTGTCGTCGACCGAAGGGATTCACGTTCTATGTCTGTATCCACCGGACACGGAGGGGGAGCAGCTGGGCCGTTTCCTGGGTGAGTTCGGCATTCGAGACACATCTCCATCGAGCGCGCCCTGCAAAGAACCCTTCGCCAAGATCCTTCCGCGGGTCCGAGAGCAGGGTGGCGTCACCGTCGCCGCTCATGCAACGAACGAGAACGGGATTCTCACGGAACTCGACGGTCAAGCGAGGATTCAGAACTGGAGGAGTGAGCATCTCCTCGCGATCCAGATACCCGGTTCCGTCGCCGATCTTCCTCAGAACCTCAGGTCTGTCATCGAGAACCAGAATCCAGAGTACCGGCGAGATCACCCGCCAGAGGTCGACCTCGCCGTCGCGGTCGTCAACGCCAAAGACATTGCTGCGCCAGACGACCTCGCGGACCCCGCCGCGACCTGCTGGATCAAGATGTCCGAGGTGAGCATCGACGGGCTCCACCAAGCCTTTCTCGACCCCAGATCGCGAATCCGGCTCGACAGCGACCCGGTGCCCGAAGCGCGCGCCGAGTTCGTCGCCATGACCTGGGAGGGGGGCTTTCTCGACGGGGCGGGGATCCACTTCAATGCGAACCTGAACGTTCTGATCGGCGGGCGGGGCACCGGAAAGTCCACCGTCATCGAGAGCCTGCGCTACGTGCTCGGGCTCGAGCCGCTCGGCGACGAGGCTCGTAAGGCCCACGAAGGCATCGTACGACAGGTGCTGCAGCCGGGAACCAAGGTCTCTCTGCTCGTTCGCTGCCACCGACCGGCGCGACGCGAGTACCGGATCGAGCGCACGGTTCCGAACCCGCCGGTCGTGCGCGACGCCGAAACCGGAGAAGTCGTGAACCTCACGCCCGCGCAGGTGCTCCCCCGCGTGGAGGTGTTCGGCCAGCACGAGATCTCGGAGCTGACGAGGAGCCCCGCGAAGCTGACACGACTGCTCGAGCGCTTCGCGCAGCGCGACGACTCCT
>JADFPE010000003.1 GCA_022562495.1 Acidobacteriota bacterium | reverse complement strand
CTGTCATCCGGTCTTCCTAAGTGGCCCCGGTCATAATTACGGTAGCATTCGGCTGGCGATGCATCCCGCCTGGACGGCGTTGCTCCTCGGTCACAAATCCCCCAATTTGCTCCCTCGTCGCGCCTTGCCAGCCGGGCGCCTCGCCACCCTCGGTGCGGTACCGTAATTATGACCGGGACCACTAAGGCCCCACCGATGAATGGGTCGGTGTCGATCAGCCGGTACAGACCGGGCCGTAGCCACACCGGTCTCGGCTCGTGTGCGACGCGGGACTTTCGCCACCGATTGCCGGCTTTCGCAGGCGATCGCTACCAACTGAACGTTGCGCTCAGGGCGCTGATTGCGGAGCTTGGGCGTCCTTCGAATCGATCCTGACGTGCTGAACTCGCAGCAGGGGCTTCGTAAAGCGTAGTCCGCCCCTGGATCAACGCATCGATGGCGGTACCGATCGCGGCATAGATCCCCGCCGCGCCCAGCGCGAAACCCACCTGGTTCCCAGCACCGCAACTGTCCACCCTGCCGGTATCGTCGACGCAATCGGCGATCTGTGCGGTGAGTGTTCCTATCACGATGCTCACCAATTTCGCACACTCTCGCCGATACGCAGGGCAACATGCCGGCAGTGTTCGACCGAGGAACAACGCCGTCGGGACGGATGCAGCACCAGCCAAATGCGGCGGGACCTTCACCCCCGGGCTGCTAGCAGTCCGTGGTGAAACCCCGCGTCGCACCGAGTACGGCGATGCGCCCGGCTGACAAGGCGCGCCGAGGGAGAATACCGGCTTGTATTCGACCGAGAAGCAACGCCGCCAGCCGGGATGCAGCGCCGTTCGAATGCAGCGGGGCTTTCACCACGGGCTGCTAGGGCTACCAGGATGATATCACTGGCGTCGGGACCGACCGGGACGGTTGCAGCAGGTGTCGGGAGTCCTGTTCGCGTTCCCTCTTGGTGGCGGGCACCGCGGGCTGTGACACAGACGCTGGCGACGCCTTCATGCGTCTCCTGTCTCCTGCCTCCTGGCTCCACTCTTCTTCCGGGCCGTTCTCGCCCGTCGGCGCATCGCGTGCATCGTGGCCCGGGCGGCCTCGATCGCGAGGTCGATGTGACGGGTCGTGTGCGCCCCGGACAGGAACCACGCCTCGAACTGCGAGGGCGGCGGGTAGATGCCGCGGGTGAGCATGCCCCGGAAGAACCGCGCATAGGCGGCGGTGTCAGTCCGGGTCGCACTCTGGTAGTCGCGCACCGGACTGGCGGTGAAGAACGGTGTGAGCACCGAGCCGTGGGCGTTCACCTGGAGGTCGAGTCCAGCCTGCCGGGCGGCATCGGCCAGCCCGGTCGCCAGCCGTTGTCCCAGTCGATCCAGACGTGCGTAGAGGGCGGGTGAGAGCTGCGACAGCGCCCAGAGCCCGGCGGTCATTGCGAGCGGGTTGCCCGAGAGTGTTCCTGCTTGATACACCGGGCCCGCAGGCGCAACCTGCTCCATGAGGTCTGTCCGTCCGCCGTAGGCGCCGACCGGCAACCCGCCGCCGATGATCTTGCCCAGACAGGTCAAGTCGGGCCTGACCCCGAACCGTTCCTGTGCGCCGCCGGGCGAGACCCGGAAGCCGGAGATCACCTCGTCGAAGATCAGGATGGTCCCGTGGCGGTCGCACAGCGTTCTGAGACCCTCCAAGAATCCGGCCGCGGGGGGCACGACCCCCATGTTGCCCGCAAGCGGCTCGACGATCAGGGCCGCTATCTGAGCCCGGTGCGCCCGGAAGAGCCGGTCGACCGAGCCGAGGTCGTTATAGTGGGCGACCAGGGTGTCGGCCGCCACGGCACGCGAGACGCCCGGGCTTGTTGGCACACCGAGCGTGGTCGCTCCCGAGCCCGCCTGGACGAGGAAAGCGTCGCAGTGACCGTGATAGCACCCGGCGAACTTGATGACCCGGTCGCGACCGCTGGCGGCACGTGCCACACGCAGGGCGCTCATTGTCGCTTCGGTGCCGGAGTTCACGAACCGGACGCGCTCGACCGAGGGCATCAGCCGGCGCACGGCGAGCCCGAGGTCGACCTCGAGCGCGGTCGGTGCGCCGAAACTCGTGCCCCGGGCGGCCACGTCAGCGAGCGCCGTGATCAGTCCGGCCGGCGCATGACCGTGAATGAGCGGACCCCAGGACATGACGAAGTCGACGTAGGACCGACCGTCCTCGTCCAGTATTCGCGCGCCGCGCGCCCGCCGGATGAACGGCGGCGTGCCGCCTACCGCCGAGAACGCGCGGACCGGGCTGTCGACGCCGCCGGGCAAGATTCGTTTCGCCTCGATGAACAGGCGGCGGGATGCACCGCGGTGGACTGGACTCATCAGGGTGGAACGATATCATGGGGTCCACGCATGCGGAGCCTCGGGCCACCGGGACATGATTCTTGCTGGCGCCTGCCTCCGCCAAGGTGTCGGCGGGTTGATTGGGTCCGATTCGGAATGCCAGAATGACACGGGAACGACGTGGATCGGCTGTCTGTTCGGCTGATGGAGAGGAGAGAACGGATGAAGAGAATGCTGACCGCAGGGTGTGTCGGGCTGGTGCTGGCGTGGGCGTCGGTGAGCGGACTGGCAACCGAGAGCGCCGCCGCGGCCGCGACCGCAGAGGGAGCCCTGGCCGGTCTGCAGGAGACGACCAGCACCGTGCTCGATGGGGTGTTCACCGCCGCGCAGGCGCGCCGCGGGCGCCGAGTCTACACCCAGAACTGCGAGTCGTGTCACGGTCCCGAACTGAAGGGTGGCGAGATGGCGCCCAGCATCGCCGGCAGCGACTTCATCGTGTTCTGGACCGAGTTGCCGGTCGGAACGCTGTTTGAGCGGATCAGGGTGTCGATGCCGGAGGATGGGCCCGGCCGCCTCACCGACGAGGAGTACACCGACGTCGTGGCGTATCTGCTCGACGCCAACGACTACCCGGCAGGCGAGACGGAGCTACCGGCCGACAAGACGGCCCTCGACATGATTCTGATCGTCGCCGCCGAGTGACACCGGTGGAGCCCACTCGGCGGGCGGCGGTGCAGACAAGGACAGGCTCGGGGGAGGTCACGCTTCCCCGGGTCACTGGACGTCGTCGCCGCGGTATGGCCGATCAGCGTGTTCGAGCATGCCCTTGGCCCTCACCCCGGCTCTCTCCCTGAGGGAGAACTCGGAGCGCCTGCTAGGGCCCGCGCCGCCTCGCGCGCGTAGTAGGTGATGATGATATCCGCTCCGGCCCGGTGGATGGCGGTCAGGCTTTCCAGCATGGCACGCGACTCCTCGATCCACCCGAGACGCCCCGCCGCCTTCAGCATCGCGTACTCGCCGCTCACCTGATAGCCGGCCGTCGGCTGGTGGAATGTGCTCTTCACCCGACGGATCACGTCCAGATACGGCATCGCCGGCTTGACGATGACGATGTCCGCGCCCTCGTCGAGGTCGAGCTCCACTTCACGCAGAGCCTCCTCGACGTTGGCCGGGTCCATCTGATGAGTGCGCCGGTCGCCGAACGCCGGCGCCGAGTCGACTGCATCCCGGAACGGCCCATAGAAGGCGGAGCAGTACTTCGCCGCATACGACATGATGGCGACTTCCTCGAACCCGCGCGCATCCAGTCCGCGGCGGATCGCGCCGACGCGGCCGTCCATCATGTCGGAAGGTGCCACGATGTGCGCGCCCGCTTCGGCGTGGGAGATCGCCGTCGCGACGAGATGAGTGACCGTGACGTCGTTGAGGATCCGTTCTCCCTCGAGAATGCCGCAGTGCCCGTGTGAGGTGTATTCACACAGACACACGTCCGTGATGACCGTCACGTCGTCGAGCTGGTCGCGGATCGCGCGGATCGCCGACTGCACCGGTGCGGCGGGGTCCGCGGCAGACGAGCCGGTCTCGTCTTTGTGCGCCGGCAGCCCGAACAGCAGCACCGCCCGCACCCCGTCGTCACGCGCGGCGAGGGTTTCTCGCACCGCTTCGTCGACCGACAGCTGGTGGACCCCCGGCATCGACACGACCTCGCGCCGGACACCGGTGCCGTCACAAACGAACAGGGGGTAAACGAGCATGTCCGCCGAGAGCCGCGTCTCCTGCACCAGGGCGCGGATCCCCGCCGTGCGGCGCAGCCGACGGGGCCGGCGCATCAGCGCGAGCCGGTCCGTGTCGTCTGCCGGCACGTCGCGGTCGGCCGTGTCAGGGGCCGGTCGTTCGTCTTTCGTCACCATCTCACTAGACTCCTTGAACAACGTGTCTCGTGACAATTGCGTCGAGTTTCGGTCGCGTTTCTTTTGCTCTCACCACGATAGCTTCCGTTCACGGAGTCTAATCCCCGCATAGCGGGGCTGTGAAAAAAGCTCAGCGAACGAGGCGGAGCCTCGCTAGTGCTCTTCGTGGCGCTTGCGCGCGGTCACGTGGTCCACGATGGCCCGCACCATCGCGGGTACGGTGTAGTCGGACGGCATGATTGTGGTCGAAATGTCCAGTTGGGTGGCCACGTCAGCCGTCACCGGGCCGATGCACGCGACATCGACCCGTTTGAGCAGGTCGGCTGCCTGGTCTGTGCCAAGCGCCCTCACGAAGTTCGTGACGCTGGACCCGCTCGTAAAGGTGACGATGTCGATCTGTCGTTCGAGCAGCAGACCATAGATGTCCGGACCGCCGGTGGCTTCCAGGTCGACCGGAGTCGTCCGGTACGCGGTGACCGCGGTCACGTCGGCGCCCGCCTGCCGCAGCTCCGTCGGGAGCAGGTCCTGCGCGAGGTCGGCGCGCGGCAGCAGAATGCGCGTGCCGGTCAGATCCCGGTTCTGACGCAACGCGCGGACCACCCCCTCGGCGCGATACTCCTTTGGCACCAGATCGATCCTGATGCTGTACTGCGACAGTGCTTCTGCCGTTGCCGGACCGACGGCGCACAGCCTCACGCCCTTCAAATCGCGGACATCCCCTGGACCCGCAAGTAGACGGCGCATGAGGTGCGAGACCGCGTTGGCGCTGGTGAACACCACCCAGTCGAACTCGCCGATCTGGGCGCAGGCGCGGGCGAGCGGCGTCGGGTCTTCCGGTGCCACGACCTGAATGGTCGGCACCTCAATCGGGTCCGCCCCCAGCTGCTCGAGCCGCGTCACCAGCTCGGCGGCCTGCGCCCGCGGCCGGGTGACCACGATCCGACGACCGAACAGCGGACGCGTGTCATACCACCGCAGGTGGTCCCGCAGCGCCACGACCCGACCGACGACCAGCACCGCGGTTTCGCGCCGATCGGCCCGGCTCACGAGCTGCTCGATCTCTTCCAACGTTCCCCGAATCGTGCGCTGGCTCGGGAGTGTGCCGCGGTAGATGAGCGCCGCCGGCTCGTGGGCCGGCCGTCCGTGACGTCGCAGCGCCTTCGCCATCGCGGCCAGCTGGGGCCCGTCGGCGTAGGTGACGATGGTGCCCTTCACTCGGGCCAGACCGCTCCAGTCCACCTTGGGCGGCACGCTGGACTCTCCCTCGTGTCCCCGGACCAGCGTCAGCGTGTCGCCCGCCTCCGGATAGGTGACCGGGATCCCGGCGTAGCTCGGAATCCCGATCGTGGCGGGGATGCCGGGCACCACCTCGAACGACAGCCCTTGCTCGTGGAGAAACAGCGCCTCCTTCCCACCGCTGTCGAACACGAACGGGTCGCCCCACTTGAGCCGGGCGACCGTCTTCCCTTCCCGCGCCTTCTCGGCGAGCAGCAGGCAGATCGCCTCCTGATCGAGCGGGCGCGGCGCGGCCGGGCCGACGTCGATCTGCTCGGCGTCCGGCCGGACGAGGCTCAGCATCCGCCGATGTACGAGATGGTCGTACACCACGACGTCCGCCGTTGTCAGATACCGGTGTCCCTTGAGCGTCAGCAGTGATGGGTCGCCCGGTCCGGCGCCGATGAGGTAGATCCGGGCCTCGGTCATCTGACGCGCGTTGCCTTGGAGCCGGGCTGGCCGACGACCGGCGAGCCGGTGACACGACAGGATGACGGCGAAGCCATCAGGTGGCTCCGGTCTCCTGTCTCCCGTCTCCTGTATCCTGCGCCGCGCTGTCCTGCGCGGCTTGCAGCATCGGTCCCGCCCCATCCTCGAGCAGACCCTCCGCGACCGCGGCCCCGAGTGCGTGGGCCGACGCCAGCGGGTGACTGGCCTCGCGTCGCAGTATCTGCGACCCGTCGAGCGACGCCACCACCGCTCGCAGATGCAACCGGTTGTCCCGGGTGTCGGCGAAGGCTCCGATCGGCACCTGACAGCTGCCCCCGAGCGCTCTCACCACCGCGCGTTCCGCCGTGAGCGCGGCGCTCGCCGCGGGGTCGTTGACGGGCGCCAGCGCCACGAGCGTCTCCTGGTCATCCGCGCGTGTTTCGATCGCGATGATGCCCTGACCGGGTGCCGGCACGCAGGCAGCCACGTCGATGGTTGCCGAAATGCGGTCGGCGAACCCGAGCCGCTTGAGACCGGCGGCGGCGAGGATCAGCAGATCGTATCCGCCGTCGTCCAGCTTGCGGAGACGGGTCCCGACGTTGCCGCGCACGAGGTGAAACTGAGCGGTCGGTAACAGCCGTCTCAGCTGGGCGACCCGTCTGACGCTGCCGCTGCCGATGCGTGGCGCCCTGCCCTGTGCCGCCACCAGCTCGAGCATCGACAGGTCCGGTGCCGGCGTGGCGCCCACGGACAACACGACCGCGTCCCGCGGATCCGCACGGGGCAGGACCGCTGCGATCGTCAGCCCGTCCGGCAGGTCGGCGGGCATGTCCTTGGCGCTGTGCACCGCGAGGTCGATGTCTCCGCGTGTGAGCGCCTGCTCGATCTCCTTGACGAACATCCGCTTGCCGCCGACCGTGGACACTGATACCTCGGTCAGGCGGTCGCCGGTCGTCGTGATGACCACCAGCTCACAGTCACGCCCGCTCGCGTGGCGGACCGCAGCGGCGACCGTGTTGGCTTGCCAGCGCGCGAGGTCGCTGCCGCGGGTGCCGAGCCTGAACGGGGTCACGACGCTACCGGGGTCTTCGATGTCGAGGGTGATGGCGAGGGTGCGCGGGTGGCCGGTGCGGCGGCGGGCGCGTCGGTCGGCGCGTCAGCAGCCAGACCGAAGAGCTGGGTGATGATCTCCGCGTATTGGGCGGCCGTGGCCTCGTCGGCGGCCGTCTTCAGCCGCTCCGTCGGCGTGAGCAGCAGCTTCTGGACCAGGAGCTGGGTGACCTCGTCGACCCGTGCGCGCGCCTCCGGCGACAGCCCGCTCAGCTTCGATTCGAAGCGCTTCAGTTCGGCCTGCCGAATCGACTCGAACCGGCGTCGCAGGGCCACCACGGTCGGAATCGTGCCGCGTGACCGTAGCCACACCACGAACGCCTCGACCTCGTTGGAGACCATCGCTTCGGCCCGGGCGGTCTGCTCCTGCCGCCGCGCGAGGTTTTCGCTGACGATCGAGCGCAGGTCATCGATGTTGTAGAGGAACACCTGCTCCAGGTCGCCGGCGTCCGGTTCCACGTCGCGTGGCAGACCGATGTCGATGATGAACAACGGTCGGTTGCGCCGGGCGCGCATGATACGGTCGATGGTGGTCGTACTGATGATCGGCGTCGAGGCGCCGGTGGCGGTCACGACGATGTCGGCCTCGAGCAGCTCGTCGTCGACCGCCGTCCAGTCGACCGCGGTCCCGTCAACCTTGCGCGCCAGCGCGTCGGCCCGGGCCCGGGTTCGACTGGTCACGCCGATCCGTCCCACCTGTTGTGACCGTAGATGCGTGGCGGTCAGCTCGGCCATCTCGCCGGCGCCGACCACGAGCACCCTCAGCGCCTTCAGGCTGCCGAAGATCTTTCGTGCGAGCGAAATCGCCGTGTAGCTGACCGACACCGCCCCTTCGCCCAGACCGGTGTCGGCTCGCACCCGCTTGCCGACGGCGAACGACCAGGGGAACAGCTTGTTCAACAGGGCGCCGGTCCGCCGCTCGCGCGACGCGACGGCATACGCGTCCTTGATCTGTCCGAAGATCTGCGGTTCGCCCACGACCAGCGAGTCGAGACCCGCCGCCACGCGAAACAGGTGCCGCGCGACGTCGGCGCCGGTGTGGACGTAGAGATGCGGCGCGAGGTCGTGCTCGGGCACATCGTGGAACCGGCTCATGAACCGCTCCAGGCCGTGTCGGGTGGTCTCGCTGTCCTCGCAGGCGACGTAAATCTCGGCGCGGTTGCAGGTCGTCAGCACCACGGCCTCGGTCGGAGACGGGCACGCGGCCAGCTCCCGCAACGCCTCGCTCACGCCACGCCTCGAGAAATCGACCCGCTCTCGCAGGTCGACCGGCGCCGTGTGGTGGCTCATGCCCAGTAACAGCAGGTCCATTGTGCGTGGTGTCAAGTGGAAGCCGGCGACGCCGTCCGACGTGCTTCTGACTCTTGACTTCTCGGGCCTCCTCAGAAGTTGTGGCTGTCCGTCAGGAAATACCCGACCGGGACGAGGTTCAGCAGGATGATCGAGAACCCGACCGCCGAGAGCCAGGCCGCCCGCTTGCCGCTCCAGCCGATGGCGCGGCGGGCGTAGATCTCGAACGAGTACACCAACCAGCTCAGCACGACCACCGAGATCTTCGGGTCGAACAACGACATGGCGCGGACCCGCGGGTCCATGGTCTCCGGTTGCAGCTGAAACAGCCAGACTGCCCCGACAGCCAGTCCCGCGGTCAGAAACAGCCAGCCCACGCTCACCGCACGTCCGTTCATCGCGTCGAGCACCTGCAGCGACGGGAGCCGCGCGGCGAAGAACCCCAGTCGCTTGGACTTGAGCTCCCGGAACAGCAGCACGTAGGTGATCCCGATGACGCAGGCCAGCGCGAACGCCGCGTAGGCGAACAGGAGCGACGACACGTGCACAGCGAACCAGGGGCTGTCGAGCACCGGGGCTGGCTCGATGACCCGATCGCTCAACGCCGACACGCCCTCGAGCACCACCAACAGTGGGACGATGAAGACACCCATGGCGCGCTCGTCGGTCGTGACCTCGGTGTAGAGATACGCGACGGCGAGCAGCCAGACGAACGCCGAGATCGCCGCGGCCGTCCCCACGAACGGCAGCTGACCCACCTCCACGGTGCGCATCCCGATGACGAAGGTGTGGATGAGCGCGGCGCCGGCCAGCGACGCCGTGGCGAGGCGCCCGGTGCGTTGACTCCGTCGCGCGAAGGAGAATGCGTACGCGACACCGGCGATGGTGTAGAGCAGCAGCGGGAGCATGGTCATCGGTCTACCTAATGGGTCGAGCGGCGGTGGCGCCGTCGCCCCTCACCTGATGGACGGCGCGTAGTAGCCCTGCTTTGTCCGGGCGGCGACGTTGGGACGGTCGACACGCACGACGATGCGACGCCACCGACCGTCCTGCAGCGGGTTCTTCGAGATGTACCCCAGCGTGTACTGACTGGAGAGCTCATCCGAGATGCGCTCATAGATCTCCGGGAGATCGTCTGCCCGCTCGGGAAAGAAGGCCCGACCCCCGGTTTCCTGGGCGAGCTGGCGCAACACGAAGTCGGCCTCGCGGAACCCGCGTCGCGTGCGGATGTCCCGCGACCGTAGCCCGATCGAGTAAATGACCGTGTTGGACCGCTTCGCCAGCTCGAGTACCTCGTCGAAATCAACGAGACTCGACGTGTCCTCGCCGTCGGAGAGCATCACGATCGCCTGACGCCGGATCTCGTCGACCGTGGTCGCGCCGACCTTCCCGAGCTCCTTGAGCGAAATGTAGATGGCGTTGTAGAGCGACGTCGACCCGCCCGCCGAGGTCTGCCGGATCGCGGCCGTGAGATCGTCGAGGGAGTTGGTGAAGTCCTGCAAGATGTTGACCCGGCTGTCGAAGTCGATGACGCTGGCCTGATCCTCGTCTCGCAACCGCTCGGCGAATCCGATCGCAGCCTCCTGTGCCGTGGACATCTTGTCGGTCATGCTCGCGCTCGTGTCCATCAGCAACGCCAGCGCGATCGGCAGCTGCGTGCGTGTGAAGAACGTAATGTCCTGTAGCGCGCCGTCCTCGTAGAGCTGGAAGCTGGCCTGTTCGATGTCGGTCACATAGCGGTTGTCGCCGTCGGTCACCGTCACGTTGAGCGACACCAGGTCGACGCCGGTCCGGAACGCCGGCTGGTCCGGCTGCTGCGCGACGGGGGTCGCCACCGCGAGGGTGACCGCCAGGGCCGCCGCCGCTCCAGTGGTGTGTCCGGGCAGGTAACGCGTCATGCTAGCCTCCTACGGGTCCGGTCATGACCGGGCCCTCACCGTTTGACGGGGATCCCCTGCGCCGTCAGGTCGTCCTGTCGCATCCGCACCGCGATCTCCTCGGGCGGGATCAGGCTGGCGGGTCGCGAGTACACCACCTCGTATTGACTGGTGAGGATGCCGGCCAGCCGGTCGAGCGCATCCCTCGTCGTGGTGCTCATCAGCAGGTCGCGTCGTTGACCGCCGGTGGTCTTCGGGCCCCGTTCGAGCACCAGGTCCCGCTGATACAGGCCATCCAGGAGGTTGCCGCCCTCGAACCGCGACGCCCGCAGCGCCATGCTGAGCGCCTGGTCCTTCAGCACGATCGCGTGAGTCGCCACCTGATTGGCCTGCAGCGTCTCGAGCACCTGCCTGGCGTCGTGTGTGCTGTAGTCGAGGCCTTCGCTCGTCACGATGACGATGACCGGTCGCGGCGATGCGCGCCGCTCGAACCCGCGGGTGGTCTCGATGAGGGCGTCGAGCAGATACGCGGCGCTGTCCGAGAAGGCGAAGATGCGTCCTATGCCATCCCGCAGACGGTCGATCTGGTCGGTCGACTCGACCAGGACACGAGGGGGGCCGCCGAAGGTGACCAGGGCGATTCTGTTGCCCTCGAGCACCCCGGAGACGAACGCCTCGAGTCCGTTCCGGATGTCACGGATGGCGAAGGTCGCCGACCCGCTCGTGTCGACGAGCACTGCCAGCTGCATCGGCGCGGTCGCACGCCCCACGCGTAGCACTTCGCGCTCGGTCCCGTCCTCCTCGATCACGAAATCGGCGGTCGCCAGCCCCTCGACGGGCGCTCCATGTGAGTCGAGGACGCTGACGAACATCGCTCGCTCGCGGCTCTGTGCCTGTAGCACGTCCTGAGTCTGGTCCAGCGCCGCGAGGCTCACGAGACCGATGGCCGCCAGTAGGCGAAGCGCGCTGGGATCACGACGTCGCTGAGCCGCGAGCATGTGCGGGTGCACCTCTAGCGTTCTTGGGATTCGGGTTTCGGGGTGTGGGATTCGAGGTGGTGGGCGCCCCGGTCGTCTCGCGCGCCATCGATGCCAACCCGGATCCCGGAACCCGGCACGCTGTGAGTTCCATCAGCAGCCTGCTCAGGAAAGTATAGCGGTAATCCCGTTCCACGCGGTCCTCGTAGCCCGTGGTGACAGTCCAGCTGTCTTCAGGTGGCGCCCCTCGATGCCCTTGCGACGCCCCGAGCCTGCCGAAGGCCGCTGCCTCCGCAGGGGACTGCGCTGGGCGTGTCGCGCAACGGGGTCACATCCTGCCGGTCTCCTCCCTCCTCACGTCGTGCACGGGTCGTGCGCGGCGTCGACCTCGAGGACCGGTGTGACGCCGGACTGTCACCACCGGCTGCAAGGGCGCCGGCATCGGGGTTCCGGACGGTCCACGGCGGCGTGCCGGGGCGCGTGGGTGAACCCACAGCAAACACTGAGGTTGTCGATTGTCCGGTGCGCCTCGGCATCGGCCTCGCGTTCCTTGACACCCCCAGAAGGCGCGTGCTATAAAACGCCCGGTTTCTAGGCCCGCAGGTCGAGTCATCGGCCACGACCAACCCTGCCGCATCTGAGCTTTCCGGGTGAATCGAGGTGCGTGTACGTTGAGGGGACTCGCTGTCGGTTCGTCTCGCTGTAGAATAACCGTCCATGCCTGACGCATACATCCCGGTGATGCTGTTCGTGCTGGTCGCGATCGGCTTCGCCATCTTCACCCTGATCATCTCCGGGCTGGTCCAGTCCTCGCGCTACAACAAGGTGAAGCTCGAGCCGTACGAGTGCGGGATCGAGCCGGACACGGACGCGCGTGGTCGCTACAGTGTCCGCTATTACCTGATTGCGATGCTCTTCGTCATTTTCGACGTCGAGACCGTGTTCATGTTTCCCTGGGCCGTCATCATGGACGAGCTGGCCCTGTTCGGGTTGATTGAGATGCTGGTCTTTCTCTTCATCCTGGTGCTTGGCTACGTATACGCATGGCGCAAGGGCGCGCTGGACTGGGTCTAGCAGTCCGAGGTGACAGTCCAGCGTTGCACCGAGACCGGTGATGCGCCTGTCTGTCAAGGCGCGACGATGGAAAATACCGGCAGTATGTGACCGAGGAGCAACGTAGACAGGCGGGATGCAGCGCCGGTCGAATGCAGCTGGACTTTCACCACGGGCTGCTCGAAGTCGGCCAACGTGTCTGGGTGACCACACCGTTCCATGGCAGACGAAACGAAACCGGGCGACAACACGGCTGACCCGTCATCCGCCGACCAGACGCCGGCTGCCTCGGCCGCGCGGGCGCCCAGACCCAAGCCCAGACCCAAGCCCAGGCCCAAGGCGCCGCCTGAGGCCCCCAAGGGGCCGACCGATCCGCCTCCACCCGACGACCTCGAGCGGCCGCCGTTCCTGGTCGCGCTGCAGACGGCGTTGCCCGAAGCGGTGGAGCAGCTCAGCTACTGGGTCGGCGACTGGACCGTGATCGTGTCGCCGACGTCGCTGCTCGACGTCGCCCGTTTCCTGAAGGAGTCGGACGAAGGGTCGTTCGACTACTGCGTGGACGTCACGGCCAGCGACTGGCCGCCGCGGGAGAAGCGCTTCGACGTCATCTACTGTCTGTACTCCATCCGCCGCCGCCACCGGGTCCGCATCAAGGTGCGGGCGGGCGAGGACGAACCGGTGCCGTCGGTGACCGGGTTGTGGCCGGCCGCCAACTGGCTCGAGCGCGAGCTGTGGGACATGTTCGGGGTGACGATCACCGGGCACCCCGATCTGCGCCGGATCCTGATGCCCGAGAACTGGCAGGGGCATCCGCAACGGAAGGACTACCCGCTCGAAGGGCCGGGCGAGTACCTGTTGGAGAGCCCGATGGAGTGGCTGCGGTTGCGGAACATGACGGACGAGACGGAGATCGAATAGCCGATCCACCGTGCATGGTCGACGCCGAGCTCGGCGGACACGGCGTGACGAGGGAGAATATCCGCAGGATGCGACCGGGACGCAACGGAGTCAGCCGGGATGCGGCGCGACGTTCGCCGCGGGCTGCGAGCCACACCTAGCGAGGTCAGCGAGTCATGGCCATCGAAGCAGCGCCGATGTTCGACACCGACGAGCTGGTCCTCAACATGGGCCCGCAACACCCGAGCACCCATGGGGTGCTCCGCGTGATCCTGCGGCTCAACGGCGAACGGGTCGTCGACGCCGATGTGGTCATTGGATACATCCATCGGGGCATCGAGAAGCTGACCGAGAACCGGGACTGGACCCAGATCATCCTGCTGACCGACCGGATGGACTACGTCTCCGCCGCCACCAGTAACCTGGGCTACTGCGAGACGGTCGAGAAGCTCATGGAGGTGGAGGTGCCCCGGCGGGCACGATACATCCGCACCATCCTCGCCGAGCTCCAGCGGGTCGCCAGTCATTGCCTCTGGTTGGGCACGCACGCCATGGACATCGGGGCGATGACGGTCTTCATGTACGCCTTTCGTGAGCGTGAGCTCATTCTCGATCTGTTCGAGGAGTACTGTGGCGCCCGGTTGACCTACAACTGCATGCGGATCGGCGGGCTCCCGCTCGACATCCCGACCGGATGGGGTCGCAAGGTGCGTGCGTTTTGCGATGTCATGGACTCCAGGATTCCGGAGTACGAGGAGCTACTCACCAACAACCGGATCTGGCTCGAGCGCACCCGCGGGATCGGGGTGATCTCCGGCGAGGCGGCGACCGCACTCGGTCTCTGTGGCCCGCCGCTACGCGGGTCTGGGGTCTACCGGGACGTGCGGAAAGACGAACCTTACGCCGCCTATGACGAGTTCGAGTTCGACGTGCCGCTCGGCACGAATGGGGACACCTATGACCGGTATCTCATCCGGCTGGAGGAGTTCCGGCAGTCGCTTCGCATCATCCGCCAAGCGGTCGACGGGATGCCCGACGGCCCCGTGATGGGCAAGGTGCCGCGGCTCATCAAGCCGAAGGCGGGTGAGACGTATCATGCGATCGAGTCACCGAAGGGCGAGCTCGGGTATTTCATCGTGAGCGACGGACGCTCGACCAACCCCTATCGGCTGCGTGTCCGACCGCCGTCGTTCTGCAATCTGCAGGGGCTCAAGCCGCTGATCATCGGGCATCTGGTCGCCGACGTGGTGGCGCTGATCGGCACCATCGACGTCGTGATTGGCGAGGTCGACAGGTGAAGACCCGGACGGAGACAACTGTGCCAGTCTGGCCGCCGATCCGTCCCGTCCAGCTGCGTTGCTCGTCGCTTACATGCTCCCGGCATGCGCGCTCCTCGCGCCTTGCTGGGCGGGCGCCTCGACGTTCAGACGTGGCACACGTATCTCCGTCCGGGTCCTCGCGATGATCGACCTCGTCATCATTCCGTTGTTCAAGATCGCGGTGGTGCTGAACGGCGTGCTCGTGTCGGTCACCTTCATGGTCCTGCTCGAGCGGAAGGTCATCGCGTGGGCGCAGTCACGGCTCGGGCCGATGCGGGTCGGGCCCTGGGGCGTGCTGCAGGCGATCGTGGACCCGATCAAGCTGATCCTGAAGGAGGACATCACTCCGACGAAGGCCGACAAGTGGATGTTCACCCTGGCGCCGATTCTGTCGCTGGTGCCGGCGCTGGTCGTCTTTTCGGTGGTGCCGTTCGGCGGGGACGCGCTGTTCTACATCACCGACATCAACGTCGGGCTGCTGTTCATCATCTCGGTGACGTCGATCGGCGTCTACGGGATCATCCTGGCCGGCTGGGCCTCCAACAGCAAGTACCCGCTGCTCGCGAGTCTCCGAGCGGCCGCGCAGCTCATCAGCTACGAGATCGCCGTCACGATGACGCTGGTCAGCGTCATCCTGACCGCCGGCACGTTGAGCATGGTGGGGATCGTCGAGGCGCAGCAGGAGACCGGTTTCTGGTTCGGGTTCGTGCAGCCGGTGGCGTTCGTGCTGGTGTTCATCGGCGGGTTGGCCGAGACCAATCGTATCCCGTTCGATCTGCCCGAGGCGGAGCAGGAGCTGACGGGCGGGTTCCACACGGAGTACAGCGGGATGCGGTTCGCACTGTTCTTCCTGGCGGAATACGCGAACATGATCGTCATCGCGGCGGTGGTCACTGCGCTGTTCTGGGGCGGCTGGCTGCGACCGTTCCCGAGCGTCGACGCGCTGTTCCCGAGCGTCGGCGCGCTGTCGTTCCTGAACCTGGCGTTTCTGGACCTGATCCCGAGCTGGGTCTGGTTTTTCGGCAAGATGTTCGTGTTTCTGTACCTCTTCATCTGGATCCGGGCCACGTTGCCGCGGTACCGCTACGACCAGTTGATGCGAATCGGCTGGAAGGTCCTGATCCCGATCGCCCTTGCCAACATCGTGGTGACCGCCGTCGTGAAGGTGTGGTTGTTGTAACCCATGGTCGAAACCATCGTCTTCTACACGCTCTCGGCACTGATCCTCGGTCTGGGGGTGGCGGTCATCACCACCCCGAACACCGTGCACAGCGTGCTGTTTCTCGTCATGAACTTCCTCTGTGTGGCGGTGATCTACGTCGTCCTGGAGGCGGAGTTCCTGGCAGTGATCCAGGTGCTGGTCTATGCCGGCGGCATCGTCGTGCTGTATCTCTTCGTGGTCATGCTGGTGAACCTGAAGCGCGATCCTGAGGCACACCAGGACCCGCGGCGGCTCAGTCTGGTCGGGTTGGCGCTGGCCGGGGCGGTGCTGCTCGAGCTGGCCGGCATCGTGGTCTACAGCTACAGCCGAGAACCGTCGGCGCCGGTGGCGGCCGCCGCGGCGTCACCGGTCCAGGGCAATGTCGAGCAGATCGGCTGGCTGCTCTACACCGACTATCTGATTCCATTCGAGGTGGCGTCGGTGCTGCTGCTGGTCGCCATGGTTGGCGCCATCGTGTTGGCCAAGCGTGAGTTGTAACCCGTTGGACGACTGGGAGACGACAGAGCCGTGATGGAGATCACACCGGCGCACTATGCACTTCTCTCCGCCGCGCTGTTCATCATCGGGGTGGTCGGCGTGTTGGTGCGTCGCAACATCATCATCATCTTCATGTCGATCGAACTGATACTCAACGCGGTCAATATCAACCTCGTTGCGAACGCCCGGCATCTCGAGAACCTGGTGGGTCAAGTGTTCGTCGTGTTCGTGATCGCGGTGGCCGCGGCCGAGGCCGCGGTCGGGCTCGGGATCCTTCTGGCGTTCTTCCGGAATAAGGAGACCGTGAACATCGACGAGATGAACGTGATGCGCTGGTAGGACGACCGGGCGCGGTGCGGGGCGTTGGGGTCCCCGCAAGCGACCGCGTGGGGTGTGGGGCGAAGCCCCAACTAAGTATGGATCTCATCTGGCTCATCCCTCTGCTGCCCGGCATCGGTGCCGCCCTCAACGGTCTGCTGGGTGTGCGCTACTTCAGCAAGCGGGTGGCGGCCGGCGTCGCCTGCGTGACGATGGGCGGGGCACTGCTGCTGTCAATCGGCGCGTTCTATCAGCTGCTCGGCGCCGAGCATCGCGAGCATGTCGTCACCGTGGCGCAGTGGATCCCGCCGATCCCGCTGGCGACGGCGTCCGGGGAGATCGGCGCGTTCGAGGTGCCGTGGGCGTTCCGGCTCGACCCGCTGTCCGGGATGATGATCCTGATCGTGACCGGCATCGGGTTCCTGATTCACCTGTACTCCGTTGCCTACATGGACCACGAGTCGCGGGGCGCCTACGCGCGGTTCTTCTGCTATCTGAACCTGTTCTGTTTCTTCATGCTGATGCTGGTGCTCGGCAGCACTTTCCTCGTCATGTTCGTGGGGTGGGAGGGGGTCGGGCTCTGCTCGTATCTGCTGATAGGGTTCTGGTATCACAAGCAGAGCGCGTCGGACGCCGGCAAGAAGGCGTTCATCGTCAACCGGGTCGGCGACTGGGGCTTCATGCTCGGCATCTTCCTGATCTTCTTCACGTTCGGCACCCTCGATTTCCGCGCCGTCGCCGAGGCGGCGGCCGAGATGCCGGTCGAAGTAGGGGGGTTCGGCGTGCTGTCGGCCATCTGTCTCCTGCTGTTCGTCGGCGCCGTGGGCAAGAGTGCACAGATTCCGCTCCACATCTGGCTCCCGGACGCAATGGAGGGCCCCACGCCGGTGTCGGCGCTGATTCACGCTGCGACGATGGTGACGGCCGGCGTGTACATGGTCGGGAGGAACGCCGTGCTGTTCTCGCACGCCCCGATGGTGATGCAGGTGGTGGCGTGGGTCGGGGTGCTGACCGCGCTGCTGGCTGCCACGATCGGGCTGGTGCAGACCGACATCAAGAAGGTGCTGGCCTACTCGACGGTATCGCAGCTTGGCTACATGTTCCTGGCGACCGGCGTCGGCGCGTTCGGCGCCGCCGCGTTTCACCTGATGACCCACGCCTTCTTCAAGGCGCTGTTGTTCCTCGGCAGCGGGTCGGTCATCCACGCCATGAACGACGAGCAGGACCTGCGGCGGATGGGCAACATGAGGCTCTACATGCCGGTCACCTTCATCACCATGTTCGTCGGGTCGCTCGCGATCGCCGGGGTCCCGCCGTTCTCCGGCTTTTTCAGCAAGGACGAGATCCTCTACCGGACGTACCTCAACAACAAGCTGTTGTGGGGGCTGGCGGTGGTGACCGCCGGGATGACCGCGTTCTACATGTTCCGGCTCATCTTCATGACGTTCTTCGGCGAGTATCGCGGGCCGTCATGGGGCCATCAGGAGGGCGAGGACCACGCCGAGGCGCACGCCGCTGCCGATGATGGTCATGACGCGGATGCCCAGGGGCATGCCTGGCACGGGCCGCACGAGTCACCGGGTCTGATGACGGGGCCGTTGTGGATGCTGGCGGTCGGTGCGAGTGTCGCCGGCTTGGTCGGGATCCCTGCGGCGTTCGGCTTCCGGAACCTGATTGAGCCGTTCCTCGAGCCCAGCTTCACGGCCGGAGCGGCCCACGAGGCGACCGAGCACGCCGAGTCGCACCTGCTCGAGTGGGGGCTGATGGGCTTCTCCGTGCTGATCGCCATCGCCGGGATCGCCCTGGCGTATCACTTTTACGTGCGGCGGCCGGAGCGGTCCGAGCAGCTGGCGAAACACTGGGCCGGCGCCCATCGTTGGCTGACCAACAAGTACTATGTCGACGAGCTGTACGGCGCGACCGCCATCAAGGGCACCATAGGCAGCGCACGCGGGCTGTGGACCGTGGACCGACACGTCGTCGACGGCGCCGTGAACGGGGCCGGCTGGCTGACCCGCGCGTGTGCCTGGGTCTCGCACGTCTTTGACAAGTACCTCGTCGACGGGATGTTCAACCTGCTGGCCTGGGTCTGCACGGAAGGGAGCTACGTCTTCCGCCGGGTCCAGACCGGGTTGATCCAGAACTACGCCGTGGCGACGCTCTTCGGAGTGTTCGCCTTCGTGACCATGTATCTGATTGCCCGGTATGTCGGGTAGACGCCGCGCGCGCCGGTCGTAGCAACGGCCTGTAGGCCCGCCCGAGGCCGCGCGGGGTTCGACGAAGCGCGGCGCCGTCCAGTTAATCGAGACGCTGCTCATGAGCAACACCGCCAACTTTCCGCTGTTGTCACTGATTATGTTCACGCCGCTGGTGGGCGCAGGGGTGCTGCTGTTCGTGAGCAAGCCGAACGCCATCCGCTGGATCGCGAACGGGTTCGCCATGCTCGGCTTTCTGGTCTCGCTGCCGCTCTGGTTCTGGCTCGACACAACCAGCCCGGACTGGCAGTTCGTCGAGCGGCACGAGTGGATTCCGTCGATTGGCGCCGAGTATTTCATCGGGGTCGACGGGTTCAGCGTGTTGTTGATCCTGCTCGCCACCCTGATGGGCGCGATTGCGGTGCTGTCGTCCTGGACCGCGATCACGGAGCGGCTCAAGGAGTACTACATTTTCCTGCTTGTACTGCAGGCCGGCATGATCGGCGCCTTCGTGTCGCTCGACTTCCTGCTGTTCTTCGTCTTCTGGGAGGTCATGCTGGTGCCGATGTATTTCCTCATCGGGATCTGGGGCAGCGCCAACCGGCTGTACTCGGCGATCAAGTTCTTCCTGTTCACGCTGGTCGGCAGCGTCATCATGCTGCTCGGCATCCTCGCGGTCTACTTCTATAACCACGAGGTGACCGGCGTGTATACGTTCGACATCACACGGTTCCACGAGCTGAACATGCCGATCGAGCTGCAGACGTGGGTGTTCCTGGCGTTTTTCCTCGGGTTCGCCGTCAAGGTACCGATGTTCCCGTTTCACACCTGGCTGCCGGACGCGCACACCGACGCGCCGACCGCCGGGTCGGTCATTCTGGCGGCCGTGCTCCTGAAGATGGGCACCTACGGGTTCATCCGGTTCTCGTTGCCGATCTTGCCGGAGGCGACGCGGAACGCCGTCCCGTGGGTCGTGGCATTGTGCATCATCGGTATCATCTACGGTGCGTTGGTGGCGATGGCCCAGACCGACTGGAAACGGCTGGTGGCATATTCGAGCGTCAGCCACATGGGCCTGGTGATGCTGGGGCTGTTCGCGCTGACGCCGGTCGGCATCACCGGCAGCATCCTGCAGCAGATCAACCACGGGATCGCCACCGGCGGGCTCTTCCTGCTGGTCGGTGTGGTCTACGAGCGCCGGCACACCCGTGAGATCTCCGAGTATGGCGGACTGGCGAAGGTCATGCCGGCCTATGCCGCGGTGTTCCTCGTGCTGACGATGTCGTCGATCGGGCTGCCAACACTGAACGGATTCATCGGTGAGGTGTTGATCCTGCAGGGGATCTTTGTGGTCAACAAGGTCTGGGCCGGTTTCGCGGCGACCGGGATCGTGCTGAGCGCGGCCTACATGTTGTGGTTGTATCAGCGCACGATGTGGGGGACGGTGGATAACCCGAAGAACGAGCATCTGCCAGACCTGAACCTGCGGGAGTGGGCGACGTTCGCACCGTTGCTGATTCTTGCGGTCTGGATCGGGTTGTATCCGAAGCCGTTCCTGGACCGGCTCGAGACCTCCGTGGACCGCGTCATGGCGAGGGTGAGCAGCGTCTATCCGCCGCGCAACGTCCTGCACGACGACGGCCAGGACGCGGCCGAGCTGCCGGCGCTGGACGGCGACGTTTCTGACGTCATCGAGATTCCCGTGCGCGGGGGCGCCAGATAATGCCCGCCGGGTTTTCCGCTGCCGACTTCCTCTACATCCTGCCCGAGCTGGTGCTGATCGGCGGCGCGATGCTGCTGCTGTCGCTGTCGGTGCTGGTGCCGCGGCGCGACGGGCTGCTGTTGTGGACGGCGCTCGCCACCGTGGCGGTCACGCTGGTGCTCGTGGTCAGGTTCTTCGGTCTCGATGTGACCGCGGCTCGCGGGCTGCTCGCGATCGACAGCTTCGCGGCGTTCTTCAAGGTGATCGTGCTGCTGTCGGCCGCGTTGACGCTGTTGATGTCGGCGCCGTATCTGCGGGTCGAGGGGATCAGGGTAGGCGAGTACTACTTCCTGATTCTGTGCGCCACGGTCGGCATGATGTTCATGGCGAGCGGGGTCGAGCTGATCACGCTGTTCATCGGGCTCGAGACGATGGCGGTGTCGTTCTACGTGCTGGTGGGCTTTCTCAAACCGAACCCGCGTTCGAACGAGGCGGCCGTCAAGTATTTCCTGCTCGGGGGGTTCTCGCTGGGCATCCTGCTCTATGGCATGTCGCTGATCTACGGGGTGACCGGCACGACCAGCCTGGCGGGCATCGCGGCGGCGTTGCGCGGGCAGGACACGAGCCTGGTGCTCGTGCTGGCGGTGATCCTCGTCGGTGCCGGCATGGGGTTCAAGATCGCCGCGGTGCCGTTCCATATGTGGGCGCCGGACGTGTATGAGGGTGCGCCGACGCCGGTGACGGCGTTCCTGTCGGTCGGGTCCAAGGCGGCGTCGTTCGCGATGCTGCTACGGATCTTCGTCGTGGGACTGCCGGCACTCGCGCAGGAATGGTCGCTGCTGTTCTACGTGCTCGCCGTGATCAGCATGACGGTCGGGAACATTGCCGCGCTGACCCAGAGCAACCTGAAGCGGATGCTCGCCTACTCGTCGATCGCCCACGTCGGGTATCTGCTGATCGGGGTGGTGGTCCGCACCGAGCGTGGCGTGGCCGCGATGCTCCTGTATCTGGGGGTCTACCTGTTCATGCAGCTCGGCGCGTTCGCCATCGTGACGGCGCAGCGTCGCAGCGACATCATCGGCGACGAGCTGAAGGACCTCAGCGGGTTGTCGAAGCGCAACCCGTTGGCCGCGTTTGCGATGGGGTTCTTCATGTTGTCACTGGGTGGCATCCCGCCGACCGCCGGGTTCATGGGCAAAATGTGGCTGTTTGGCGCCGCTATCGATGCCGGCTTCATCTGGCTCGCGGTGATCGCCGTCGCCAACAGCGCATTGTCGATCTACTACTACATCCGGGTCGTCGTCTTCATGTGGATCAACCAGGAGGAGCCGGTGGGGTCACCGATCGTCATCGGTCCCGCCATGAAAGTCGCGCTCGGTGTCGCGCTGCTCGGCACGGTCGTGCTCGGGATCTACCCGCAGTTTCTCTTCGAGCAGGCCGAGGTGGCCGCTCGCACCCTCCAGGGGATTACCGCCGCCACGGTGGTGGGGGGGCAATAGGCTCTCAGAAGTCAGAAGTCAGAAGTCAGAAGTCAGAAGTCAGGGGAAGCTCAAGGGCGTCGCCGACTATCTGTTCAGGGTTGTGCTTCGCGCTACCGGACGTTTCCCCCGACCGGGTCGGTTCGGCGTGGACGCGGGAGAGACCAGGTTGAGCCGGGACCAGCACGGTCGCCGGCCCGGGCGAGAGTAGCGTTGTTGAAAAACGGTTGAAGAAAGCTGGCGTAGCCGCCGATTTTCTTCTGCCTTCTGACTTCTTGAAGTGACCCGCCTCAGTTCCGCGACGCGTCGATCTGGCTGAGCGAGTCCTGGATCAGCGCGTCGTTGTCTTCCTGCGTCAGGTTCTTCTTGATCAGCTTCGACGCGACCGTAAGCGACAGGTCGACCACCTCGTGGCGGATCTGCTGGATCGCCCGGGCCGTCTCGAGCTGAATCTGACGTTGGGCGCCGCGGACCAGGGTGCCCGCCTCTTCTTTGGCCTTCTGCTTCAGGTCTTCCCGGACCGTTTCCGCCGCGGCCCGGCTCTTCGCGACGATCGATTGTGCCTCGGCGTGAGCCTCGGCGATAATCCGCGCCGACTCCTGTTGCAGCCGCTCCAGCTCGCGCGTGGCCTCGTCGGCGTCGTCCAGCGACTTCCGGATCGTCTCCTGCCGTTCATCGAGCGCCTTCAGCAGCGGGCCCCAGGCGAACTTGGCCAGCAGACCGAGCAGCACCAAGAAGGTGAGGATGGTCCAGATGAAGAGTCCTGGATCTGGCTGGACCAGCGGATTATCCATGAAACGCTCTCGTTGACGATCTCACGCGACGTGGGGTCGGTTGCACCAGACAGTCACCGCATCAGGACGACGATGAAGACGAACACCTCAGCCAGAATCGCCACGCCCTCGAGGAGGAAGAGCGGGAGTTGCACGGCGCCGGTGATCTCCGCGGCGGCGGACGGCTGACGGGCGATGCCCTCGGCGGCGGCGGCGGCGAACCGACCGATACCTAGACCCGCCCCGATGACCACCAACCCGAGACCGATCGCGACAAAGCCGATGTACAGGGTTTCCATTCAGCTAAACCTCCGTGTGAGTGAGTCGTTGTCCCTAATGATGCACGTTGATGGCCATGCCGATGAACACCGATGTCAGCAAGGTGAACACATAGGCCTGAACCATGACGATGATGATCTCGAGGGCGGAGATGCCGACCGCAAGCGGCATGGCCACCACGAGCCCGACCCCGATCCCGAGCGGCGCGCTCTCGAACACCTGGTTGAAGATGAAGACCATTGACAGGATCGAGAGAATCGCGATGTGTCCGCCGGTCATGTTGGCGGCCAATCGCATCGTGAGCGCGAACGGCTTGACGAACATGCCCATGATCTCGATCGGGATCAGCAGGATGTAGACCGGCCACGCCAGCCCGGACGGCACCAGGTTCTTCCAGTGCGCCAGGAAGCCGTGCGCCATGGTGCCGGCCACGATGATGGCGACGAACGTGATGATCGCCAGCCCGGCGGTCACGTTGTAGTTCGCCGTGGCGGTCGTCCCGCCGTGTAGCACTCTGTTGACCAGCGACTCGGGCTCGGTGTGCAGCAGGAACCGGTCCAGCAGCCCGAGCACGTCGAATATCGGGATCAACCCGATCGCGTTCGAGGCGAGGATGAACACGAACAGCGTCAGGATCAGGGGCGTCCAGACGTTGACAAACTTCGCACCGACGCTGGGGAGCACGATCGAGTCGCGGATGGCCTGTACCAACCACTCCAGCGCGTTCATGAATCCGGTCGGAATCCGCCGGTGCTGGCTCAGATACCGCCGCGTGGCGAACGTGATGACCAGAAACAGGGTTCCGGCCACCAGCCACAACATCATGACGTGCTTGGTCACCGAGAAGTCGATGCCCGCGATGTGCGGCAGATGCAGGATCGGGTGCTCGAGCGAGCTGTTCGAGACGTGCTCGATGATCACCTCGGCGGCGTTGAACGCCTCACCGGCGCCGTGGTCTGCCTCGGCGGCGTGTACCGCGGGGGCCTGCGCTTCTTCGGCGAGCTGCATCAGATGACGGTAGCGACGACGGTGTGGGTCGGTCGGCTCAGTTGATGGGAGCGAGCGTGGCGGTCCTCGCGAACAGGGTCTTGAAATACAGCGCCACGGTGATCTGGAGCGCCACGAAATACAGGGTGAAGCTGACGGCGAACGGGACCGGGTCGATGGCCAGTACCCCGAGCACGATCGAGACATACACCGGGTAGAACATCATCTTGACGATGAACGCCATCGTCATGCGCGCGGTCAGGGTCTGGATATGGGTGCGCACGGTCTGCTCGACAAGCCGGATCGTCGCCAGCCCGACCACGAGCGGAGCGGTCATGCCGAGGAACGTGGCTCCGGCGACGTCCGGTGCCAGGACGAGGGTGCACAGACCACACGAGATCACACACACCGCCACCAGCATCCCTGACAGCTTCATCTCTTCCAGACCGTTTTCGCCAGCTCGTAGAAGCCGATGACGAGACCCACCAGTAAACCCGTGAGCAGGAACCAGGGCGAGGTCGTAGCCCACCGGTCGACCAGATGACCCACCCCACCTAGCCCGAGAATAGCGCCGATCAGTGTGTAGCCAGCTGAGGCGGCCGGACCTGCCCGGCGGACATTTTCCTGCCAGGCCTGGAGCGATCTTGCGAAAAAATGGTCGCTCGGGTCGGGCATGCGACGAGCCAGCAGCGGGGACGCCCGCACGAGTGCCGTTTCCCGCTCTCGGGAAACACCGCATCATAACAGGCCGGGCCAGAGGATGGCAAACGAGCGACCTCGTTCATCCCTACGCGAGAGGAGCTGCATGGGTCACAGGTCATCACACAGGTGGACGCGTTCATAGACAGGCGGTTCGGCGGCGACCCCGCCGCGGTCTGTGTGTTGGTGGCGCCCTCAGGCGCCTGTCCAACCGCGGTGTCATCGTGACGAGCCGATCGGCTGCGCCCGAGCTCGACGTCGTCTCCCGGGTCTTCGCCCCGAGCTTGACACGGGCTGCGAGAGCCCGATACGAGCGTCGTCACGACACCGTGAAGATGTAGCACCCGGGCGTGACCAGCAGCCGGTCGCGGCTGTCGAAGAACAAGCTGTCGGGTGATACCGTGCCGGCGGCCTGGAACTGAATCGTCCGGATCTTCTCACCGTGCCGGTCATACACGTAGGTGTAGGGCACGCTCAGCGATACCCAGAGGTCGCCATTCGGAGCGACCGCGGCGGCACGAACTGTCGGCAGGATCAGCGGCAGCTCGCGTCCCGTCTCGTCCTGGCGTCGCGGCCAGATGGTGGGTAGGGTCTGGATCATGGCGTCGAGCTCGGGACCCTCGATGTGACGCTCGAAGAGCAGTCGGCCGTCAGCGTCGTATTTCCG
The DNA here is from genome assembly GCA_022562495.1 of Acidobacteriota bacterium. Taxonomy (GTDB): domain Bacteria; phylum Acidobacteriota; class Vicinamibacteria; order Vicinamibacterales; family UBA8438; genus NP936. Next base: position 36,794 of record JADFPE010000003.1, on the reverse strand, counting down.
GAACATCGGGAGCCCCGCCTGGAACACGAAGTAGTAGCCGCCGGCGGGGTCGACCAGCGGCAGTCCACTGTTCAGGGCGAGGTGCACGTCGCGGTCGGCCTCATGCCCGGTGGACCGGAATGCGCCGAACGTGTGATACGGCTGTCCCCCGAGGGTGAACTCGGTCATCAGCCCGCCGAGCTCCGGTTGGTTCATCAGGATCGACCGGCCGGTCCACTGCAGCGAGCTGACACCGCTCAGCGTGAGCGCACCGAGGGTAATCCGCGGCGTGGCGCGACCGGGGAGCCAGAACCCGGACACCCGGGTCCCGTCGAGGTCGAACAGCTGCACCCGCTCGCGCCGCCCGGGCCCATCGGCGACGATGAAACGACTCCCCGCCAGAACGAGGGCGCTGGGTCCGATGATGCGGCCAGATTCAGGACCGATCTGGACGATCTTGATGGCGTCGGTTCCGGACGACCGCACGCGGTAGACCACATGGCCCCGGCGGTCGAGCACGAGGTAGCTGCCGTCCGGGGCCCGCTGGAATGCCGCCGGTTCCCGGAGCAGCCCGACCACGTCGGCGGCCAGACCGCCGGTCGAGCGGAGGATCTCAACGTCGGAGGCTTCCCCGGAGGCGACCGCGAGCACCAGCACGACCGCAGAGCACGCCCGCCTCATGTCGACCCCAGCATAACCGGACGTCCGGACGACGGGCTGCTGGCGACACGGCGCCTTACACCGACGAGCGCAGCCTCGCTCGCAGAAGTTTTTCTGACAGCCACGTGACGGGGGGGGCTGCTAGTATTCACTGATGGTGGTGATGACCTGCAGGATGTCCTCCGTCTGCGGCAGGATCGCCTCTTCGAGAATCGGGTGATACGCCACGGGGCAATCGAGCGCGCCCACCCGCTTGATGGGCGCGTCCAGATACTCGAAGAGCTCATCGGCGATGCGCGCGGCCAACTCGGCGCCGAACCCGCACGTCAAGTGGTCCTCGTGCGCCACCACGACGCGGCTGGTTCGGCAGACCGCCTCGGCGATGGCAGACCAGTCGTAGGGTGCCAGAGTGCGGAGGTCGATCACCATCACGCTGATGTCCCGCTGGGCGGCGCGCTCGGCCGCGATGAGCGTCCGTTGCACGAGGGCACCCCAGGTGATCACCACAACATCGGTGCCGTCCCGCTGAACACACGCGCGTCCGAATGGGATCTGGTGGTCCGGTCCTGGGTAGATCGATTTGTTGTAGGTCTGACGATACAGATGCTTGTGCTCGAGAAACAGGACCGGGTCGTCGCACCGGATCGCCGTTCGGAGCAGACCGGCGGCGTCGGCGGCGTCGCTCGGATAGGCGATCCGCAACCCCGGGCAGTGCGCGAAGATGCTCTCACCCGACTGGCTGTGGTACAGCGAGCCGCCACGCAGATACCCGCCGATCGGCGCCCGGATCACGAGCGGGCAGGAATAGGCGTTGTTCGACCGATACCGCAGCATTGTCAACTCGTCGCGGATCTGCATCATGGCGGGCCAGATGTAGTCGAAGAACTGGATCTCGACGACCGGCTTGAGCCCGCGCAGGGCCATCCCGATGGCGCGACCGACGATGTTCGCCTCGGCGAGCGGTGAGTTGAACACCCGTTCGCGTCCGTAGGCGCGTTGCAGGCCCAGCGTGGCCTTGAAGACGCCGCCCTTGCCTTGCACTGTCGACAAGGCTTCGGCCCGGCTGCAGTCCGCGACGTCTTCGCCAAACACCACGATCCGCGGGTTCCGCGCCATCTCGTCCTTGAGCGTGCGGTTGATGGCGGCGACCATCGTGATCGGGTCGCCCTCCGGCGTACCGGAGACGTCGAACGCGTCCGAGGCCGGGTCCACATCGGGCGAATACACGTAGTCGAGCACGGTGGATCGATCCGGGGCTGCCGCCGCCACCGCCCGGTCGGCCGCGTCCTGGATCTCGTCATCCACCTCGCTCGCGATCTGCGCCAAGGTGCTGTCGTTGCCCAGCTGTTCGCGGGTCAGGAACGCCGAAAAGCGGCCGAGCGGGTCACGCGTGCGTTCCTCGTCGCGCTCCGCCTCGCTCTTGTATTGGCGCTCGTCATCTGACATCGAGTGCGAGTACAGCCGTACGACGCTGGCCTTCACCAGCACCGGACCATGTCCACCGCGGGCATACGCGAGGCCGCGACGCATCGCAGCATAGCTGGCCAGCGCATCGGTCCCGTCCACGCGGATCACCTCGAGCCCGGGGAACGCCGACACCAGCCGTGCAATGTCGCCACCCGGGGTCTGGATCTCCACCGGGACGGAGATGGCGTAACCGTTGTCTTCGACGAGGAACACGACCGGCAGTCGTCTCGTGCAGGCGGTGTTGAGCGACTCCCAGAACTCGCCCTCGCTGGTCGATCCGTCGCCGAGGGATACATACACGACGTCGCCCTCCGAGCAGGCGGCCGCCTCGGCGGCGACGTCCGGGAACCGCAGGTAGAACTGGCTCGCCTCAGCGCACCCGACCGCGTGGAGACACTGGGTGGCGCACGCGCTCGACGCGGAGACGAGATGTAGGTCCGGCTTGCTCCAGTGCGCCGGCATCTGTCGCCCGCCGGAGGTCGGGTCTGCCTTCGCGCCCACCGCCGCGAGGAGCATCTCGTATGGCGTCAGCCCCAGGGTGAGACACAACGCGCGGTCGCGGTAGTAGGGAAAGAACCAGTCGCGGCCCGGCCTGAGCTGCATCCCGGCTGCCACGAGGATCGCCTCGTGCCCTGCCCCGCTGATCTGGAAGAAGCTCTTGCTCTGGTTCTTGAGCTGGAGCTCCTTGTCGTCCAGACGCCGCGACAGTAACATCGTGCGATACAGCCGGAGGAGCTCGTCGCGCGACAGCCCCTCATAGGGCTGCGTTTGCGGCGCGGTGTTCGCACCGTCTGAGACCGTCGGACCTTTCATGATGATGGAGTCCTGCGCGCCGGCAGTGCTCCGGGCGGTTGGCGTGTGGCCCGCATTGCGCGTAAATTATATAGCACGGCTGTTGTCTGCCACGACCGCCGACGCAACACCATGTAACTCGTTGTATCTACATGAGAACTGGAATCATGAGCATGTCGTCGGCGCCGGGTGGTTCGGTAATCGGATGGGACGAGCTCGACCTGGAAAAGGTCACCGAGTTGATCTCGCGCAAGGTGGTCGCCGGCGACCGGCAGATGCTCGTCCAGGTCTATTTGAAGCGCGGCGCCCTCGTGCCGCTGCACAGCCACGAGAGCGAGCAGCTGACCTACGTGCTCGACGGCATGCTGAAGGTTCGGATCGATGGAGAGGAGGTTCTTGTGCGCGATGGCGAGGTCGTGCGGATTCCTTCCGGCGTGCCGCACCAGACCGAGGCACTCGCGGATACGTTCGAGCTCGACCTGTTTAGCCCGGTTCGTTCGGAATGGCTCGGAGCAGCCGCTGAGACGTCAGAAGTCGGACGTCAGAAGTCAGAAGAACAATGAAGGCTTCACCAGCTTCTATCACCGCCCTGCTGCTCACGTAGGCCGCAGCCCGGAGCGGTTCTGGGCGTTGCCGCCTGTGACACCCGCGGCGGCCTCGAGTTGTCTTCTGCCTCCTGACTTCTGAGAGCACTCGCTAATGCACTCGCCCGTTCCAGTCGTCGCCGCCACCGGGGTAGACCTTGAACTTCCGGCGCAGCCGGCCCATCTTCCAGCGTAAATACCGGTATTTGATCTCGGCCATCACGCCGAACCGGCCGAAGCGACCCAGACCGGCCCCGCCGCTGCTGCGTTTCAGATAGACATAGCCGACGACGAGCCCACCGAGGTGGGCAACGTGCGCAACGCCGCCGCTGCGCGGCACCGACAGGAACGTGATGGCGCCGATGATCATCACGAAGTACTTCGCCGGTACCGGGAAGAGGAAAAACATCAGAATCGGTGTGTTCGGGTAGTAGATCGCGAACGCCATGAGCAGACCGTAAATGGCGCCTGACGCCCCGATGGTCACCGCGAAGTATGTCGGTTCGCTGAAGGCGAACGGCAGCAGCCCCGCGCCGATCGTCGCCACCCCGGCGCCGATCCCCGTGATGAAGTAGTAGCGCAGAAAGTAGGGCAACCCCCATAGACGCTCGAGCTGCACCCCGAACATCCACAGGACGAGCATGTTGAGCAAGATGTGACTGAAGCCGCCGTGGAGGAAGAGATAGGTGACTGGCTGCCAGATCCGCAGCCCCGAGACTACCGCCTGCGGACGGAGCCCGAACAGGTCGATGAGCAGACGGCCCAGCGGCGGGATCAGGGTGCCCGCCACGAAGACGCCGATGTTGGCCCAGATCAGCAACTTCACGGCTGGGGTCATCATGCCCGGGCCGAACGAGAACTGGGCGGGGCCGTGGGGGTAGGCGCGACGCATCTGAACGTTGGGGCCCGGTCAAGAACAACTTCACATTTCCGGCCGCCGATCCATCCCATCTGGTGGCGTTACTCGTCGGTCGAATACTGCCGGTATGCTCCCTCCTCGCGTCTTACCAGCCGGGCGCCTCGACGCCCACAAGATTGCGAACGTATTCTTGACCGGACCCTTATCGTACCACGGTCCCAGGACCGCCTGGACGAGACGGGTCAGCGTGAGCGGGTGCGGGTCAACCGGGCCAGGATCTGATCCTTTGCCTGGTTGTATTCGGCGAGACCGAGTACCCGCGCTGCGGCGCCAAGGACCGCCAGACCCACACCGATATCGCTCGCGACGATCAGCAGCTGTGTCCACACCCCGGTCCCTGGCCAGAGCGCCGTCATCCAGAGGTTGGCCTGCCAAACGGCAACGCCCATCACCGCCGCGGCGACGGTGATCCGGGCGAAGCTGTCGGCGATGCTGGCACCTTCCAAACCGTCGAGCCGCCGCCGAAGGAGCGCCAGCAGCAGCGCGGCGTTGCTCAGTGCCGCGATGGCGTTGCCGAGCGCGAGCCCCTGGTAGCCCATCACCCGGACCAGCACCAGGTTCAGCACGATGTTGAGACCGACAGTCCCGGCACTGACGAGGGCAGGGGTCAGGCTGGTCCCGAGTGCGTAGAAGCTGGGAACCGCGAGACGCACCACAGAGTACCCGACCATGCCTGGCGCGTAGCAGGCCAGGGCCAGCGCCGTCGCTTGGGTGTCTGCCGGGGTGAAGGCCCGTCGCTCGAAGAGCAGACGGACGATCGGTACGGCCAGGACGACCAGCCCGACCGTCGCTGGCACCATCAGCATCAGCATGAGCCGGAGGCTGTGCGAGATGGTCCGCCGCATCTGGTGGAGCTCGCCGAGTGCGGCATGTCTGGACAGCACCGGTATTGCGGCGGTCGCGATCGAGACACCGAGCACCCCGATCGGGAGATACATCACCTGGAACGCATAGGTGAGCCACGAGACCGCCCCAGTGCCCTGGCTGGTAGCGAGGATCGTGGTGACCACCAGGTTGACCTGCAACGCCGCGCCGGCGATCGTGGCTGGGCCCATCAGCCTCAACACCTCGCGGAGGCCGCGATCCGTCGGGTCCAGCGTGAACCGATACCGAAACCCCTCCCGGTGCAGCATCCAGTACTGGATGGCTATCTGGCCGATGCCGCCCAGCACGACGCCGCACGCGATCGCCATGATCCGCTCGAACCCTGCTTGCGGCATCAGCGGCACCAGAAGCAGGCCGCTCAGGATGACACTGACGTTGAACATCGCCGGGGACAGCGCCGGTATGAAGAACCGTCGCAACGAGTTGAGCATCCCCATGCAGGCGGCGGCGACCGCGACCAGGGTCAGAAAGGGGAGCATCACGCGGGTCAAGCGGACCGTCAGTTCGAGCTTCCCTGGCACCTCGGCGAAGTCCCGTGCGAACAGCCGGGTCAGCGGCTCGGCAAAAATGATCGCGGCAAGCACCAGGACTCCGGTGATGACGATCAGTGCGTTGATCAGCTGAGTACCCAGCCGCCAGGCGGCGGCGCGGCCTTCGGTGGTCAATCGCCGCGTGAAGGTCGGGACGAACGCCGCGCTCATAGCCCCTTCGGCGAAGAGGTCGCGCATCAAGTTTGGGATGCGAAAAGCGACGAAGAAGGCGTCCATCGCGCTGCTCGCGCCGAAGAGGGACGCGAACACGAGATTCCGCCCTAACCCGAGGACGCGGCTGGTCATGGTCGCCACGCCGATCACGGCGGCCGAGCCTGCCACAGCGGTGCCGGATGGGTGAAGGCCGGTCGCGGGTGCGGTGGACGCCGCCGCGGGCGCGGCCGGCTCGGAGGGCTTCATCGTCGCGAGCGTCCTGTCTCAGAGGTTTGGTGCACAAGTCCCCGCGTCGTACTCGTGCCGCGCCTGGCCAGTTGGGCGCCGTCCCCCAACGACCGCCCCTGATTCACCCACAACAGACCACTCGAATCAGCGTACCATACGTGGGCGGCGCGACCCCGTGACGCCGGTTTCACATCCGCGTGACTCAGGGGTGATAGACACGAGCCGTGCTGGACGACCCGTCAGAACGTGTGCGAATCGTCACATCGTCGGCCCACCACGGCCGGCTAGCGAAGCTGCACCCCACACGGCCTAGCGCAATGGCGACGACACGGGTCAGGCATCCTCCCCGCGACTTTGGCGAGCTGGTGGATATCCACCAGACCGAAATCCTGCGCTACCTGCGCCGGCTCACAGGCAACCCCACGACGGCGGAGGACCTGTTCCAGGACACCTTTCTGCGGGCGTTCGGTGGGTTCACCCGGCTGCGACCCGGCTCGAACCATCGCCCCTGGCTCTATCGCATCGCGACCAACCTGTTTCTCAACCATCGCCGCTCTGATGGTCGTCGCGTCGAGGTCGCCCTCACACCCGAGCTGCCCAGCAACGGGGCATCGCCCTCGACGGCGCACGATGGCGCGGTAGCGCTCGCCGCCCTGCGCCTGGCTATCGGCAGGTTGCCCCGGCGACAGCGGGCGGCGTTCATGCAGCGGCAGCTGCACGGTCTCAGCTACCGTGAGGTCGGCGCCGCGATCGGGTGTAGCGAAGCGGCGGCGCGGGCCAACGTCTACCAGGCGGTCCGTCGTCTGCGTCGGGAGCTGAGCAGCCCGGGGTGAATGTCCTGCTGCAACCGGCTGGCGCTGCATCCGCCCCGCCTGCGTTGTTCCGCGGTCGAATATTGCCGATATGCTCCCTCGTCACGTCTTGCAGGGGCCCGGCGCGGCGTCGATCGCGACGACCCTCGGTGCGACGCGCGACTGTCACCACGGACTGCTACACATCTCCAGAGGGGGACACGATGATCTGCGACCTGTTCGTGCGGCAGCTCGATCGGCTGCTGACCGGAGACCTGCGTGTGACGACCGTGGCGGTGATGCGACGGCACGCCGCCGGCTGCGGCCCCTGCGGTCTGGAATGGGGCCGCATGCACGGGCTCCGAGACGTGCTGGTGACCGTGGCCGACGACGAGCCTGATGCCAGGGCCGTCCGGCGGGCGCGCGCCCTGCTGCGGTCGGCGTTCGACCGGGCCGGTCATCCGGTGATCCGGTTCGTGCGGCTCCAGACACCGGTCGGGATCCTCTTCGTGGGCGCGACCGACCAGGGCGTCTGCGACGTGACGTTCGGTCAGTCCTCGGAGCGGCGCTATCGTGAGCGTCTGCTGCGGCGGTCGCCGGAGGTCTGGCGGGATGACACTGGACTGGCCGAGGTGACAGAGGAATTGAGGGCGTATTTTGCCAGGGAGCTGACCCGGTTTTCGCTGCCGGTGGACCTCCGCCGGGTGACCCCGTTCACGGCACGGGTGTTGCGGGAGACACGGAACATCCGGTTCGGCCAGGTGACGAGCTATGGGGCGCTTGCCGCACGGATCGGGTCACCCGGCGCAAGCCGCGCTGTCGGTGGGGCGCTCGGACGCAACCCGGTCCCGATCATCATCCCCTGTCATCGCGTCATCGCGCAGAGCGGACGCCTCGGGGGGTTTACTGGTGGGTTGGGGACCAAACGGACCCTGCTGGGGCTTGAAGGGGTACCGCTTCTCTGAGCCGCCTGGCAGCCGGTGGTGAACGTCCTGTGTCCCACCGAGACTCGTCGTGATCGATGCCGCGCTCGACCGGCAGGGCGCGACGAGGACACAGACCGGCACTATGTGACCGAGGAGCAACCTAGGCCGGCGAGATGCAGCGCCGGTCGAATGCGACTGGATGGTCACCACGGACCGCTGGACATCTCCTCACCGAAGCCGGACAGACTCCAAGCGCCCCTGGTGGCGGGTGCCTACAGACCCACCGCTCGCCGCACGGTTACGGTCGGGGGGAGGGGATGGCGGTCACAGCCGTGCCGTTGGTCTCGGGCACGGGCGTGATCGAGCCGAAGGGGCCGATCGGAACGCCCACAGTCGTCTGGCTCGGGTCGGCGTTCCCCATCGGCATCCCCGGACGGGCCGCCGGCACGCTGCCGAACACCGGCTGCGCTGTGACCGGCTGCGGTGGTTCGGCCCGTGCGTCATCGGACTGCTGCAGCAGGCGCTGCAGTTGATCGAGCTGGTCCTGTTGTGCCGGGCTCACCGTGAACGGCGTCCGACCGCCCGGAGCATCGGGGACGATTCCGAGCCGCTGCCCAAACGCGCCGCTGGCCGGAGGGGGCGAGGCCGCCGCCCTGCCTGGTGAGGCCACGGTGGAGAACTGGGTGGCCGGCTTGCTGGTGGCCAGGATCAGGATGCGATCAAAGCGCGAGACGCCGTCGCTCATGGCTGCCCGGGGAGCCGCCATGTAGCCGCTGGCCGTGCGGAGCAGCGTACGCAGGGCCTTCGCTTCCGGCACGTCAACGAGCTCGATCGTCACCGTCTGGTCGGCCAACTCGTCGGCGTCGATGATTGCGGTGTTCCCGACCCGGCCCCATTCGGCGAGGATGTCCGTGATCAGGGTGTCCTGGGCACGGATCGTGACGCGGCCGTTGTTCATCGACAGCTCGAGCCGGCTGGCTGCGGCCAGCGGCGCCGTGAGTGCCGCTACGAGCACACCAACGGCTGCATGTCTCCCACCCCACCTGAAAGCGTTGCTCACCATCGTTTACAGTATACGACGAACGGCTCGCACACAGCAGGCTCAGCAGGCAGGAGACAGGAGCAGCCGGCCTGTCCGCCGAAGCCTTGGCGAAGGCGGGAGGGTTCCGCCGCCAGCGTCCTGAAGGGTGAAGCCCGACGCCCACGGCCCGCAGGCGAATCGGATGCGGGCGCGTCCTACACGTATTCCTTCCGCTGGGCACGGTGGTGCTCGATGACCCCCGTCAGGATGTCCGGCAGCTGGACACGCGGCTCGTAGCCGACCAGATGCTTGATCTTGGTCAGATCCGGCACGCGTCTGGGCATGTCCTCGAACCCACGCTCGTACGCCTCCGCGTAGGGGATCGTGACGATCTCCGAATCGCTCTTGGCCATCGTCTTGACGAGTTCCGCCAGCTCGCGGATCGTGATCTCGCCGCTGTTGCCGAGGTTGAACACATCGCCCACCGCTCGGGGTTCGTCGACCAGCGCCATCATGCCCCGCACCACATCGCCGACGTAGCCGAAGCTGCGCGTTTGCGTCCCGGTGCCGAACACCGTGATCGGGTCACCGGCCAGCGCCTGTCGCACGAAGGTCGGAATCACCATGCCGTAACGGCCGGTCTGACGCGGACCGACCGTGTTGAACAGCCGCAGGATGATGACCGGCAGCCGGCGCTCTTTCCAATAGGCGAGGGCGAGGAACTCGTCGATCGCCTTGCTGCAGGCATAGGCCCACCGGTGCTGACGCGTCGAGCCCAGCACCAGGTCGGCGTCCTCCCGAAATGGGATCGCGGTGCTCTTGCCGTAGACCTCCGAGGTAGAAGCGATGACCACCAGTTTCCGCTTTTTCGCGGCGTGCTTCAGCACGACTTCGGTGCCGCCCACGTTGGTCTCGATGGTGCGGACCGGCGCGTCGATGATGAGCTGGACACCCACGGCCGCCGCCAGATGGAAGACGACATCGCACCGGTCGATGTGCTCCGCCAGCACCGGCTGGTTGGTGATCGTGTCGATCGCGTAGTCGAATCGGGAGTGGGTCTTGAGCGGTTCGATGTTGTCAATCGACCCGGTGGACAGGTCGTCCAGAACGAACACGTCATGCCCGGCATCGAGCAGCGCCTGGGCGAGGTGCGAGCCGATAAAGCCGGCTCCGCCGGTGATGAGCGTCTTCATGCGCGTCCTCTTGTCTCGATGACCGTTGGCCCTCACCCCGGCCCGCTCCCCCTTCGACGACGCCACGACGCGCCCCGCTCAGGGCAGGCAGGAGTAAGGAGCAACCTCAGCGCGTGTTTCGGCAACCTGCTAGGTCGCGAACCGGAAGTTGATGACGTCGCCGTCCTGCACCTCGTACTCCTTGCCTTCCAGCCGTACTTCCCCGTGCTCGCGGCAGGCTGCGAGGGAACCGCGTCTGGCGGTCAGCGCGTCGTAGTGGATTACTTCGGCTCGGATGAACCCACGGGCGATGTCGCTATGGATCTGACCGGCTGCATCTTGCGCCGATGTGCCACGCGGCACCGACCAGGCACGGCATTCGTCCTTGCCCGTCGTGAAGAACGAGATGTACCCAAGAAGATGATAGCTTGCCCGGATCACCCGGTCGAGGCCGGAATCGGTCAGCCCGAGGTCGGCCAAGAACACCGCCCGGTCGTCGTCGGCCAGCTCGGCGATTTCCAGCTCGATCTTGGCACAGACCGGCACCGCTTCGGTGGCGGCGCCGGACAGGAACTCCGAGATCCCGGCCCGCGCGATCGCACCGGCCGGGTCGCCAACGTCGGCTTCGTCGAGGTTCAGGACGACGAGCACCGGTTTGGCCGAGAGGAAGCTGAACCCGCGGAGCCGCCGCGCATCGTCACCGTCCAGCGAGAGCGCCCGAAGCGGCCGGCCGTCCTCCAGGGCGGTCCGGCACAACTCGATGACCCGCGCCTCCTCGTCCCGCTCGCGGCTCTTGCCCTTTTTCGCGTCCTGTCGAATCCGTTCGAGCCGTCGCTCAGCGACGCCGAGGTCGGCCAGGATCAGCTCGTCCTCCATCTGCGTGGCGTCGCGCGCCGGATCCACTTCGCCGGCCACGTGCGGTACCGTGTCGTCCCGGAACATCCGTAACACGTGCAGCAGCGCGTCGGCATTACGGAACGCGGTCACGTCGATCAGGGAACGGGTGCCGCCGTGCCCCGCGAGCTCGGCGATCTCGACGGTGGCCGGCACCCGTCGCTGCGGTTCGAAGAGCTCGGTCAGACGGTCCAGCCGCGGGTCGGGGACCTGGGCGACACCGACGTGCGCTTCCTGACGACCGCCGGTCTGGCCGGGCGGATCGCCGGCGCGACTCAGCAGCCGGAGCAGCGTCGTCTTGCCTGTCGAAGGGAACCCGATCAGGGCGGCGCGCAGCATGCTCTAGCGGTCCGTGGGAGCCGTCTCGCGTCTGTGGCTCGCACACGGCCCCCAACTGCGCACAACGGCGACACTACGGGCGAGCGCTAGCCGCACGACACTCACTCGACTGTTTTTGTCTGTTGACACGGGGCCGACTGCCTCTTACCATCGCAGTGGATTTTTCTGGACTTAGATGGAGTAGTAGAGTGTTACGAGGAAACTTCTCAGCCAAGATCGACGACAAGGGTCGCCTGAAGATCCCAACGCTGTTCCGAGCTGCAATCGAGGACCGATATGGGACACAACTGTTCATCACGAGCCTGACCGGCGCGCTGGTCCTCATTTACCCGATGCCGGTCTGGATGGAGGTCGAGCGCAAGCTCGCAGCGGTTCCCTCCACGCTTCCCGCCCGTGCCAAGTACGTCGACCGGGTGAACTACTTCGGCCAACCGGGAGAGTTCGACAAACAGGGCCGGGTGTCAATCCACCCGCGGCTTCGAGACCCCGCGGCCATGGTCGGAAACGTGGACGTCTTCGGTCAATACGACCACCTCGATGTCTGGAACCACGAACGCTTCACGAAACGGCTCGCCGGCGAGCCGTTCACCGACGACGACGCCCGTGCGCTCGCCGAGTACGGCATTTGATCCGCAATGATCTTACACGAGCCAGTCCTTCTGGGGGAGACAGTCGAGCAGCTCGCGCCGGCGGGACGAGGCGTGTTCGTCGATTGCACCGTTGGGACCGGCGGACACACCGAAGCGCTGCTCGAGGCCGGCGCGACCCGGGTGCTCGGTCTCGACCGGGATGCCGAGGTGCTGCCGCTGGCGCGTCAGCGTCTGGCGGTCTGGAAGGACCGCGTAGAACTGGTGCACGCAGATTATCGACGGCTCGACCAGGTGCTCGACCGGCGCGGCATCGAGCAGATCGACGGCGCGCTCGCCGACCTCGGGCATTCCTCGGTCCAGCTCGACGCCGAGGGCCGAGGGTTCAGCTTTCGTCGCGCCGATCCGCTCGATATGCGCATGGACCGGTCCCAGGGGCGGACACTCGCCGAGCTGCTCGATGAGGTCACACCCGCCACCCTGGCGGACGTGATCTTCGAGTACGGCGAGGAGCGGCGTTCGCGCCGGATTGCTCGAGGGATCGTGTGGGCCCGCGACCGCGGCGGCCTGGCGACCACCGCCGATCTCGCCGCCGTGGTCAGCCGGTCGGTGCCGGTTCGCAGCCGCCCGCGCATCCACCCGGCCACCCGGACGTTTCAGGCGCTACGGATCTGGGTCAACCAGGAGCTCGACGGGCTCGACACGTTCTTGCGCATGGTGGCCAGGCGTCTGACGGTAGGGGCGCGGCTGGCGGTCATCAGCTTTCATTCCCTGGAGGATCGGATCGTGAAATACACGTTCCGGGAGCTCGAGCGGGGCGGCGAGCGTGCGATGCACGCGCTGACCCGAAAGCCGATTCGTCCGGGGCGCGACGAGGTGGCCCACAACCCACGAGCGCGGTCAGCCAAGCTGCGCGTGACCGAGCGGACGTCATGAGCCGACTCGACGTGGAGTACGACATCACGCGGGACATTCGCAACACCCCGATCGTGCGGGAGATTGACCGGGCACGGCAGCGCGAGCTCTGGCGGTCGGGTGCCGTCGGGGTCTGTCTCGTGGCGGTACTGCTGTTTTCGGCCTGGCAGCACTTCGAGCTGCTCCGTCACGGGTATGAGATCGAGCAGATGGAGCAGGCGCGGGCGCGCGAGCTCGAGCTGAACCGGCATCTGCGGCTGGAGATCGAGACGCTGCGCGCGCCGCAACGCATCGAGCAGATCGCCACCGAGGAGCTGCACCTGGTGGCCCCGACCCCCGCCGAGGCGCAGGTCATCGAGCGGATTGCCCCCGCGCCGCCGCCCGACCGCTCGATGGTGGCGTCACGCGGTCAACGGCCGTAGGACTATCGAGACGACGATGGCAACGACCTCCTCGTCCCCCAACCGCTGGCGCGACGTCGTGCGCCGCCGCGTGGCGGTCACCGCCTGCGCGATGACGCTCTGGGCGATCGCGATCGAGGCCCGGCTCGTCCAGCTGCAGGTCTTCCGGTACGACACACTCGTCGAGCGTGCCCAGCGGCAGCAGTCGCACACGATCGACCTGCACCCCAAGCGCGGCGAAATTATCGACCGCCAGGGTCGGGTGCTCGCCTACAGCGTTGACCTCGAGACCGTTGTCGCATACCCGGTCGACGTCGATGATCCGGTCGAGACCACCCGGCGGCTCTGCGAGGTGCTCACGTGTAGCGACGCGCAGCGGGACCTCATCCAGGCGCGGCTCGACACAGACAGACTGTTCGCGCCGGTGCAGCGGCAGGTGTCGATCGACACCGCGCGTCGGATCCGGGAGCTCGATCTCGAGGGCATCGGGTTTCTGAAGGAGAACGCACGGTTCTACCCGAACCGAGAGCTGGCGGCCCATCTCATCGGTTATGTCGGCATCGACAATCAGGGCCTGGGCGGGCTCGAATCGAGCTATGACGAGGAGATCAGCGGGCGACCCGGCAGGGTGCTCATCCAGACCGACGGGCTCAACCGCGCGTTCACCAGTCGGGTCGAGCGCCCGCCGACCGCCGGGGTCACCCTCGAGCTGACCATCGATCTGTACATCCAGTACATCGTCGAGCGGGAGCTGCGCGCCGCTGTGCGGGAGCACCACGCGGCCGGAGGTAGTGTCGTTGTCATGCACCCCGTCACCGGCGAGATCCTCGCCCTGGCGAACGAGCCCACGTTCAATCCCAACACCTTCTTGCTGTCGGACGAAAACGCACGACGCAATCGGGCGACCCAGGACGTCTATGAGCCCGGCTCCACCTTCAAGATCGTCACCGCCTCGGCCGCGCTCGAGGAGGGCGTGTTTCACCCGGATCTAGCGATCGACGTCAGCCCGGGCGTGGTGCGCTTCGGTTCGCACCGGATCGAGGATGTGCGCAACTACGGCGTCCTGTCGTTCGCCGACGTGGTCGTGAAGTCGAGCAACGTCGGCGCCAGCAAGATTGGCGTCGAGCTCGGTCCAGAGCGGCTCATTCGCTATGTCCGACGGTTCGGGTTCGGGCAGACGATCTCGCGCGACTTTCCCGGGGAGAGCCGCGGGATCGTGCATCCCCCGTCGCGGCTCCCTGACAGCGAACTGGCATCGGTGTCGATCGGCTACAACATCTCGGTCACCGCGTTGCAGATGGCGGCGGCGATGAGTGTGGTGGCCAACGGCGGCGAGCTGGTCGAGCCGCGTCTCGTCCGAGCGCTGCTGAGCGAGCCGGGACGTCTCGAGGTGCCGCGGCGCGTGATCCGGCGCGCGATCTCGCCCGAGACGGCCGCCACGATGACGCGGATACTCGAGGACGTCGTGTCCCGGGGAACCGGGCGTGCTGCCCGGCTTGCCGGCTACACCGTCGCCGGGAAGACCGGCACGACGGAGAAGATTGTCGGTGGCCGCTATTCCCAGACCCGCCATGTTGCGTCGTTCGTCGGGTTCGCCCCTTCCACCAGGCCGGAGGTGACCATCCTCGTTGTGATCGACGACGTGGCGCAGTTCGGCGGTTCCGTGGCGGCGCCGGTGTTCCAGCGGATCGCCGAGGCCACGCTTCGGCATCTCGGTGTGCCGCCGAATGTTGATGCGCCGCCCCCCATTCTGGTGTCAGCCGACCCGCCGTCGGCGTTACGCGCACGGCTGACGCCGGTGCATGCGCAGGTGCCGCTCGAGCCCTCCGGGTGGACCGGTCCCCAGCGCGGACTGATGCCGGATCTGGGGGGGCTCAGCGCGCGGGCGGCATTCGCGGTCGCGACCGATCTCGGCTTGATCACACGGGTACGCGGCGACGGGTTCGTCGTCGGCCAGACGCTGGAGCCCGGTAGCGCGATCACCAGAGGGCAGACGCTCATCCTGCGGCTCGAGCGCGCGGGCGTGGCCGGCACCGGCTCGAGGTCGAAGTCATGACGGTCGGAGATCTGGTGCCGCGCCTGTCCGGCGTCGTCGCGCCTGCGGGGATGCCGGGGCTCGGTGCCGATGTCCAGGACCGGGCGGTGACCGCGATCGCCTACGACTCCCGTCGGGCAACGGCGGGCGCGATCTTCGTGGCGGTCGCCGGGCAGCGCTTCGACGGGGCGGCGTTTGCCGCCGACGCCGTAACCCGTGGGGCCGTGCTGGTCGTGTCCGCGTCGCCTCCACCCGTCGAGGGACGGGTGGCGTGGGTGATGGTGGAGGACGCGCGTCTCGCCCTGGCGGAGCTGGCCGTCGCCTTTTACCACGACCCCAGCCACGACCTCACCGTAGTTGGTGTCACCGGTACGAATGGCAAGACCACAACGACGTATCTGCTGGCGGCTATCTTCGACGCGGCCGGGTGGCCATGTGGCCGGATCGGATCGGTGGGGTACGACACCGGTGGAACGACGCGGGACGCGGAGCGCACGACCCCGGAAGCGCCGGAGGTGCAGGCGTTGCTGCGCGAGATGGTCCAGCACCAGCGCGCAACGTGTGTGATGGAGGTCTCCTCCCACGCGCTCGCGATGCGCCGCGTGGACCGGACCCGGTTCGCCGCCGCGGTCTTCTCGAACCTCACGCGGGACCACCTCGATTATCACCCCGACATGGGGCACTACTTCGGGATGAAGCGGCGGCTGTTCGACATGCTGCCGGCCGGGGCGCCGGCCATCATCAACACCGATGACCCGTTCGGCCTCCAGCTCGTCGAGGCTGTCGGCCGTCCGGTCACCTACGCGATCGATCGGGCGGCGGATGTGACTCCGGAACGGATCGAGTCATCGCTCTCTGGCACCTCGATCGACGTGCGTACCCCGCGCGGGAGGCTGCAGATCAGATCCGCGCTGCCTGGTCGGCTCAACGTGTACAACGCGCTGGCGGCGGTGTCGGTGGCGGTCGCGCTCGACGTGCCGTTTCAGGCGATCGAGCACGGGGTGGCCGGGCTCGAGGGTGTGCCGGGTCGATTCGAGATGGTGTCGTCCCCGGACGACGACGTGAGCGTGCTGGTCGATTACGCGCACACCGATGACGCACTCCGGGCGGTGCTCGGAGCGGTGCGCGAGCTGTGCGACGGACGGATCATCAGTGTCTTCGGCTGCGGCGGCGATCGCGACACGGCCAAGCGGCCGTTGATGGGGGCGGTCGCGGCTCGTCTGAGCGACCTGGTGGTGGTGACGTCGGATAACCCGCGGTCCGAGGATCCAGACCACATCATCGACGAGATCCGCCGGGGCATCGACTCGTCCACGACGACCGCCACGGGACCGCCGTATCTGGCGATCGCCGACCGTGGCACGGCGATCGAGCGTGCCATCGGCGAGGCGGAACCGGGTGACGCAGTCGTCATTGCCGGAAAGGGGCACGAAACCTACCAGGTCGTCGGCGACACGCGTCGTCCGTTCGATGATCGACTCGTGGCCCGGGCGGCGCTCGCCCGGAGGCGAGCCCGTTCATGCGTGTCGTAGCGAACCGTACGGGGTGAACCGGTGACGGTTGCCGGCGTCGTACGCATGCCGCGCCCGGCCAGTGCAAAGCGCGACGAGGGAGCAGACGGGCTGGAGTCGACCGAAGAGTAACGCCGTCCAGGCGGGATGCCCCGCCCGGCACACGAAGTGGCGAGGGCGATGCGCGAACGGCTACCGGTGACGCTGGGCGATCTCGCGCAGGCCGTCGGCGGGCGGGTGATGGCCGGCGCGGCGGAGACCCCGATCGACGGGTTCTCCATAGACTCGCGGTCACTCAGTCGGGGTGACCTGTTCGTCGCGATTCGCGGCGACCGCTTCGACGGTCACGCGTTTGTGGCCGACGCGTTCGGGCGGGGCGCCTGTGGCGCGATTGTCAGTGACGCGGCCGCGCTCGGGTCGTCGCCGGCGATCGGGGTGGTGGTGGACGACACGGTGCGGGCCCTGCAGGCGTTGGGCCGGTACATCCGCCGCGCGTCGAAGGCACGGGTCGTCGCGATCACTGGAAGTGTGGGGAAGACCACGACCAAGGAACTGACCGCGGCATTGTTGGGGGCGCGATACCGCGTGTTCCGGAACCGCGGCAACCTGAACAACCACATCGGGCTGCCGCTCTCGCTGCTGGAGCTGCGGACGCGGCCCGAGGTCGCGGTGGTGGAGTTCGGGATGAACGGACCCGGGGAGATCAGCCGACTCGTCGAGATCGCCGAGCCGGAGCTGCGAGTCTGGACGAACGTCGCCGAAGTGCACACAGCGTTCTTCCCCTCGATCGCGGCGATCGCCGACGCGAAGGCGGAGATCCTGGAACGCGCGACGCCGGACACCGTCGTCGTCGCCAACGCGGCGGATGACCTGGTTATGACCCGTGTGTCTGGATTCCCCGGCCGGGTCGCCACCTTCGGGGTCGAGGCGGAGGCCGAGGTGACCACGACCGAGGTCGAGGACCTCGGGCTCGACGGCACTCGAGCGCGGGTCCGGACGCCCGTCGGCGCGACCGCCGTCACCACGCCGTTGCTTGGTCGCGGCAACCTGGCGAATGTTTTGGCGGCGGTCACGGTGGCGTTGCAGCTCCAGGTGCCGCTGGCGGCGATCCCCGAGCGGGTCGCGGCGGTGGACGCGCCGCCTCATCGCGGCCAGATACGCCGGCTGGCGCGCGGCGTGGTAGTCGTCGACGATTCGTACAACTCCAACCCGCTGGCGGTTGTCACCGCGCTCGAGACACTGTCACGCGACCGCCGTGTCGGGCGCCGTGTCGCGGTGTTGGGTGAGATGCTCGAGCTCGGGGCGCGGGCGAACGTCTTGCACCGGGCGACCGGCCGTGCCGCCGCCGCCGCCGGGCTGGGGCTGCTGCTGACGGTCGGGGGAGAGGCGGCCCAGGCGCTGGGCGCCGCAGCGGTGGAGGCCGGCATGCCGGAGAACCGGGTCATCCACTGCGAGGTGAGCGAGGCAGCGGCGACGCGGCTCACGGCGATGCTGCAAGCCGATGATGTGGTGCTCGTGAAGGGGTCGCGGGGCGTGCGGACCGATCTCGTGGTGGCGCGGCTCGAAGCGGAGTGCTCGTGATGCTGTATCACCTGCTGTATCCGCTGCACACCCAGTTCTCGGCGCTCAACGTGATCCAGTACATCACGTTCCGCACGGCGGCCGCCGGACTGACCGCCTTCGTGATCAGCGTGACGATGGGACCGTGGACGATCCGCACACTGCGCGGGTTCCAGATTGGTCAGGTCGTACGTGACGACGGGCCGGCCACCCATCAGTCCAAGGCCGGTACCCCCACGATGGGCGGGGTGCTCATCCTGGTCGCGGCGATCGTGCCGACGCTGTTGTGGGTCGACCTCACGAACGCATATGTCCGGATAGCGATGATCTCGACGCTGGCGTTCGGCCTGGTCGGCTTCGTGGATGACTATCTGAAGGTGGTGCGCAAGACGCATCGTGGGCTCCGGCCGCTATACAAGCTGATCGGGCAGGGGACAGTGGGCACGGCGGTCGGGCTCTCGCTGCTGTGGCTGACCGAACAGGGTCTCTACAGTACCGAGTTGATTTTCCCGTTCTTCAAGCAGTTCACCCCGGACCTCGGGTGGCTGTATGTGCCGTTCGCGGTGCTCGTCCTGGTGTTCTCCTCGAACGCGGTCAACCTGACCGACGGGCTCGATGGTCTCGCGATCAGCACCTTTACCATTGCCGCGGCCGCGTTCACGGCGCTGGCCTATGTCACCGGACACGCGGTCTTCGCCGAGTATCTGCTGCTGGTCCGGTTCTCGCCGGCGGCCGAGCTCACGGTCTTCTGCGGGGCGCTGGTCGGCGCCGGGCTGGGCTTCCTCTGGTACAACTCGTATCCCGCCGAGCTGTTCATGGGCGACGTCGGGTCCCTCGCTCTAGGCGGCGCCCTCGGCACCGTCGCGATCCTGATCAAACAAGAGCTGTTGCTGCCGATTGTGGGCGCCGTCTTCCTCATGGAGTTCCTCTCGGTGGTCATCCAGGTCGCGTCCTTCAAGCTCACCGGACAGCGGGTGTTCCGGATGGCGCCGCTCCACCATCACTGCGAGCTGATGGGATGGAGCGAGCCGAAGGTGATCAGCCGGTTTCTGATCGTCGCGGTGGTGTTCGCCTGTTTCAGTCTCGCGACGCTGAAACTGCGATGACCGAGTTCTCCGTGCGCGGGTCCAACGTCGTCGTGGTCGGTGCCGCGCGCAGCGGTGTCGCCGCGGCCCGGTTGCTGGCCGGCCGCGGGGCGCGCGTCACCCTCACCGAGATGCGGAGCAACGTCGGCGCGGAGGTCGAGCGGTTGTCTGAGCTGGGTGTCGACCTCGAGCTCGGCGGGCACCGGCCCGAGACCTTCGAGCGTGCCGATCTGGTGGTGCTCAGCCCCGGTGTGCCCCCGTCGCTGGCCGCGCTCGAGCCGGCCCGCCGGGCGCGGGTTCCCATCATCAGCGAGATCGAGCTGGCGTCACGCTGGCTCCGTGGTCGGGTCGTGGCCGTGACCGGTACGAAGGGCAAGTCGACAACAGTCGTGCTCCTTGGACGGATGCTCGAGGCGGGGGGATGTCTGGTGCTGGTGGGCGGCAATGTCGGGACGGCGCTGAGCACCCAAGTGGAGCAGTCCACGGCGGACGTGATCCACGTGGTCGAGGTGTCGAGCTTCCAGCTCGAGCTGACCACGAGGTTCCGACCGTGGATCGCGGTGTTCCTGAACCTGTATGCGGATCATCTCGACCGCCACGCCGACATCGAGGCGTACGCGGCGGCCAAGGCCCGGGTGTTCGCGAACCAGCAGTCGTCGGACACCCTCGTCGTCAACGCTGATGATCCCGAGGTGCTGAGGCTGGCGCGGGACAGTGCGGCGCGGCGGGTGTCCTTTGCGCTGAGCGAGCCGCTCACCGAGGGCGTGGTGGTGGCTGGCGACACGATCGTGCGCCGGAGTCCGGCCGGCGACGAGCCGCTCGTTCCGTTATCGGCGGTGCATCTGCTGGGTCGCCATCTGCTCGGAGATGTCCTGGCGGCCAGTGCCGTCGCGAACCTGGTTGGCGTGTCGGCCGGGGACATGACGCGGGCCGTGGACCGGTTCACTGGGCTCGAGCACGCCCTGCAGCGGGTCGGCGAGGTAGGGGGTGTGCGGTTCGTCAACGACTCGAAGGCCACCAACGTCGAGGCGGCCAGACACGCGGTAGAGAGCTGCGGCGACCACGTGGTGGTGATCATGGGCGGCCGCTTCAAGGGAGGCTCGCTCGAGACGTTGGCGCCCCTGTTCGCGTCCCGGGCCGATGCGGTCGTCGTGATCGGCGAGGCGTGCGGACGGATCCGAGACGCGCTCGGCGCGGTCGTGCGTGTGGTCGAGACCGGGTCGCTCGCCGACGCGGTCCGGGTGGCCTACGGGCTGGCGTCGCCCGGCGGCACCGTGCTGCTGGCGCCCGCATGCGCCAGCCTGGACATGTTCCGGGACTACGCCGAGCGTGGACGGGTGTTTACGCAGGCGGTAGCCCACCTCGAGGAGGAGGTCGGCGAGACGCGTGAGCAGTGAGCAGTCACCAGTCGGGTAGCGGCGGTGAAGAGTCGGCCGCTGGGAACGCAGGCTGCCCCGGTCTGCGAGGTCGATGTCTTCACCTCAAGCTCGACTGGTGACTGCTGACTGCTCACGGTCCGGTTGTAGCCAGTGTGTCGGGTCGAAGCGTCCCGGACATTAGCACGGGCTGATCCACGCTCCGGCTGCTCCCTGGTGGCACTGGGAGAGGGCCGGCACGGTCCAGCACACGGCGCTGCGGTGCGCGACAGGGTACGGGTCGCGCACCGTTGTGTGATCCGGCCCGCGTCTCGGTGGCAGGCGAGTATGGCGCGAAAACTGAAATCGGACAAGCTGCTGTTCCTGGCTACGTTGCTGCTGGTCTGCGCCAGCGTCGTGATGGTCTACAGCGCGTCAGCGGTCCTGGCCATGGACCGGTTTCAGCAACCGCCCTATTTTTTTCTCTTCAAACAGGTGACCTGGGCGGTGCTCGGTGTCTGCCTGCTGAGCCTGGCCATGCGAGTGAACTACCGAAGTCTCAAACAGCCGGTCGTGATCTGGACCGCGCTGGGTGTGTCCGCGGCCGCCTTGACCGTCGTCTTCTTCGGGCCGCCCATCAACGGCACGCGCCGGTGGTTGGCGCTGGGCGGCATCGGCGTGCAGCCCTCCGAGTTCGCCAAGATCGCAGTGATCATCTTCACTGCAGCGGTGCTCGATCGCCGGATGGACAGGATCGACCAGATGACCACGCTGGTGCCGATCGCCGTCGTCACCGGCCTCATCTGTGGACTGATCGTGGCGGAGCCGGACTTCGGGACGGCGTTCACGGTGCTGCTCATCGTGGCCGTCATGGTGTTCGCGGCAGGTCTGCACTATCGCTACGTGGTTGGGCTGACGGTGGTCGTGGTGCCACTGCTGCTCGTCGTGTTGGCCAGCGCCGACTACCGGCGCCGGCGGCTGCTCGCCTTTCTCGACCCGTGGGCGGACCCGCTGGGCGACGGCTTCCAGATCATCCAGTCGCAGATCGCGGTCGGCACTGGTGGGCTATTCGGCCAGGGGCTGATGGCGGGCGTCCAGAAGCTGTTCTATCTGCCGGCCCCGCACACAGACTTCATCTACGCCGTTATTGCCGAGGAGACCGGTCTGCTGGGCGCCACGGCCGTCCTCCTGTGTTTCGGCGTGATCATCTGGCGCGGGCTGCACATCACGGCGGCGGCGCCCGACCGGTTCGGTGCGTTTCTGGCGCTGGGGATCACCATGATGGTCGCGTTGCAAGCCTTCGTCAACATCAGCGTCGTGTTGGGTCTCATGCCGACCAATGGGATCCCGCTGCCGTTCGTCAGCGCCGGTGGGTCGTCGCTCCTGATCAGCCTGCTCGGGATGGGCATTCTTCTGAATGTCTCCCAGCACGCGTCGGCGGACGCATGAATCTGAGTGGACACGAGTCACGAAGCTCCGCCTCGAACCGACGAGTCCTGGGGACAGCTGTGCTGCGTGACGAGTCTGCGCGAGTGCCGAAGCGGTCGCGCCTTAGCCAGGGGTTACGGGGAACAGTTGACCGATGTGTCCACCGTATCAGCCGTGCAAGCACGGCTCGCGCGTTGTGCCACTCGTGTTCCGGGTCAGGAGCTCGCGGACACATGAACCGGCGCGCGGTGCCCGGCTGGCAAGGCGCGACGAGGGAGCATATCGGCAGTATTTGACCGAGGAGCAACGCCGGCAGGCGGGCTGCCCCGCCCGGAAGATGTTCATGAACTCCTCACCCTGGACACGAGATGGCGGATCAGCGATCGCCCAGGGTCTTGATGAGCGGTGCCGGCACCGGCGGGCATCTCTACCCAGGGATCGCGGTCGCGCAGGAGATCCGACGGCGCTACCCACGGTCCAGGGTGGTGTTCGCCGGCACCGGACGCGACCTGGAGCTGGCGGCGCTCGAGCGGCTGGCCTTCGATCTCGAGCGGGTGCGCAGCGCCGGGCTCAAGGGCAAGTCGGCCGGTGCGCTGGTCCGTGGCCTGTCGATGTTGCCCCTCAGCGCCTGGGACGCGTGGCGAGTCATCACCCGGGTCGCGCCCCACGTCGTCATCGGGCTGGGCGGGTACTCGTCGGGTGCCGTCGTGCTGATCGCGGCGTTGCGCGGTATCCCGACGCTGGTGCTCGAGCAGAACGCGCTGCCCGGCATCACGAACCGGGTGCTGGCGCCGTTCGTCACGGCCGCGGCGGTGTCACACGAACCGGTGTTGCCGCACTTTCACGGCAAGGGGTTTGTCAGTGGCAACCCGGTGCGGGCCGGGTTCTTCGAGACGGCGCTGCCGCCGACCGCGCAGCGCGCCGAGGTGCATCTGTTGGTGCTCGGCGGGTCGCAGGGTGCCCATCCCATCAACGTCGCGATGATGGCGGCGGCCCCGCTCCTGGTCGGGGCGCCGACGCCCTTCGTCGTGACGCACCAGACCGGCGAGCGGGATCACAGCGCAGTCCGGCAGGTGTATGCCGCCGCAGGGCTGACGGCGCGGGTCGAGCCGTTCCTGGAGCACATGGCCGACGCCATGCGTGACGCCGATGTGGTGGTGTGCCGGGCGGGCGCGACCACGCTGGCCGAGATCGCCGCCGTGGGCCGGGCGGCGTTGCTGGTGCCGTTGCCGGGAGCGACGGATGGGCACCAGCGGCTGAACGCCGACGTGTTCGTCCGGGCTGGGGCGGCGGATGTGATGCCGCAGGCGGGGATGACGGGCGCACTGTTGGCTGAGCGTCTGCTGCAGCTCGCGGGTGACGGGGAGCGGCGCCGACGCATGGCGGCGGCGGCCCGCGGGCTGGCCCGGCCGGATGCGGCCCGGGTCATCGTCGACCGGGCCGAGCAGTTGATGCGGTGGTGAGCCACGGGTCGAGCGGTCCGACGGAGAGTGACGGGCGCACGACGGAGCGGGCGACGTGGTCCGCGTCACAGGTGCAGTGACGCAGCGCGCGCCCGCTCCGCAGTGTCGCGGTCGTTCCACCCTACGCGAGGAAAGAGCAGACCGGCGGGATGCGACCCCGCTGCACCGTAACCCCAGCGTGGCGCGTGCGGGATGGATCGGCGTCCGAATGCGACGGTACTTATGGAATGGGCGAGAGAGGGGCACGGGTTGCCACACGGCACCCGTCGTGTGCACTTCGTGGGTGTGGGTGGCATCGGGATGAGCGGTATCGCTGAGTTGATGAGCTGTCTCGGATACGAGGTCAGCGGGTCTGACCTGACGGCGTCCGCAGTGACGGCGCGGCTGCGCGGGCTCGGCATCGCCGTCGAGATCGGGCACGACACCCGCTGGGTGGGTGACGCCGAAGCGGTCGTTGTCTCGGCTGCGGTGTCGGAGGGTAACCCCGAGGTGATCGAGGCGCGGCGGCGCCACCTGCCGGTCATGCGACGTGGCGTGATGCTGGCCGGATTGGCGCGGTCCAGGTCGACCATTGCGGTCACCGGCTCTCACGGGAAGAGCACGACGGCGGCGATGGTGGCGGTCGTGCTGGTGGAATGCGGTCTGGATCCCTCGGCGGTGATCGGCGCACGTGTCGTCGCCTTCGGGAGCAACACCCGGGTCGGGCAGGGGCGGTACTTCGTCGTCGAGGCGGACGAGAGCGAGCCCTCGTTGCTGGAGCTCACTCCGCAGATCGCCGTCCTCACCAATCTCGAGGAGGAGCACCTCGATCAGTACGGCACGTTCGCGCGGCTGCGGGACACCATCGCCGGTTTCGCGAACCGGGTGACCGAGGCCGGGTCGGTCGTCGTGTGCGCCGACGATCCTGAGCTGACCCGGCTGCGCGGCCGCATCATGCGGCGGGTCGTCACCTACGGGATCGAGCCCACGACCGCCGACGTCGTCGGCGGCGCCGCCGAACTCGACGCGGCCGGGTCCCGCTGCCGCGTGCGATTTACCCGCGACCACCGCACCGAGACCGTGCTGCTCAGCGTGGGCGTGCCGGGTCGGCACAACCTCCTCAATGCCCTCGCCGCGTTCGCGGTCGGGTTGGAGATCGGGCTCGCGCCGGCACGGATCGCGGCGGCGCTTGGCCAGTTCGCCGGCGTGGATCGACGTTTCCAGTGCCGGGGCGTCGCCGGCGGCGTGACCGTGATCGATGACTACGGTCACCACCCGACGGAGATCGCCGCCGTGTTGTCGACCGCGCGCCGGCAGCCGCACACGCGTTTGGTGGTGGTCTTCCAGCCGCATCGGTATTCGCGGACCGCCCGCTTCCTCGACCGCTTCGCGCGTGTGCTGGCAGCCGCCGACGTGGTGGTCCTGACCGACATCTTCGCCGCCGGCGAGATGCCGATCCCAGGTGTCACGGCGACGCGCCTTGCGGAGGCCGTGCGTCGTCACACGGACGGAGCCGTGCACCAGGTGCAGACCCTCGACGAGGTGGTCGCGCTGGTCGCCGACCTGGCGCGGTCCGGCGATCTGGTGCTGACGTTGGGCGCCGGGTCGGTTGGCGATGTCGCTGGCCGGCTCATCGAGGCCCTCGGGCGGAAGGTGGGCGGGGCGGGTCACCCCGACGCGAAGCGACCGGAGACGCGATGAGCGTCCACATGCACACCGACAGACGCTTTCGACGGGCCAGACGCCCGGCGCGACGCACCCGCGGCGCGGCCCGGCGGTGGCTGCGGATGGCTCGGCGATGCTGTCTGATCGGCGCACTCGTCGTCGGCGGGTATCAGGCGGTGGCGCGGCTGCTGGTGGCGCCGTTCTTGGTCGTGGACCACATCATCGTGCGCGGGAACGACCAGCTGTCGGAGAGCGAGGTGCTGGCGCTGGTGTCGGGGCTCCTCGGCGAGAACATCCTGGCCGTCGATCTGGAGACCCACCGGCAGCACCTCATGGCGTCGCCCTGGCTGCGCGACGGGACCCTGCGGCGCATCTTGCCGTCGACGGTCGAGGTGCGGGTGACGGAGCGTCGTCCGATCGCCGCCGCCCGGTTCGCCGATCAGCTCTATCTTGTCGACGAGCGGGGTACGGTCATCGACCGTCACGGGCCGCGATTCGCCGAGTTCGACCTGCCGATCATCGACGGTCTCGCCGTCCCTGACACGGGGGCCACGGTCGTCGATCCGGGTCGCATGGCGTTGGTCACACGGTTGCTGGAGCAGCTGGCTCCCCACCCGGAGGTGCTCGACCTCATCTCGCAGATCGACGTGTCGGACCCGTATGACGCCGTGGTGCTGCTCAACGACGATCCGGCGCTGTTGCACCTGGGCGGCGACCGATTTTTCGAGCGGTTGCGATTCTATGCCGAGCTGAGGCCCGCGCTCCGATCGCGTGTGGCCGACATCGACTACGTCGACCTGCGGTTCGACCCTCGGGTGTATGTCGGGCCGGTCGGACACCCGGCACCGGCGAGCGCCGGGGTCCCGCACTCAGTTGATCCGGGCGTCGGCCGTGGTGCGGTCGTGTCCCGAGTCAGCAACTCGCGGACACATGTTCCGGCGTCGCACTGATGTCGCGTCTGGCCATCGCACGGCGCGACGAGTACACCGGCAGTATTCAACCCTGCTGAGCGACACGCCCACCACCGCCACGGCGGGATGACATGTTCGCGAGCTGCTGACTCGAGACACACAGACGCGGCGTGGGGCCGCGAACGGAGGATGCGTGGCACGCAAGGAGCATTATCTCGTTGGGCTCGATGTGGGCACCTCGAAGATGGCCGCCATCGTTGCCGAGGCTCTCGAGGAGGGACGGTTGGACATCATCGGCATTGGAGTGGTGGAGGCTCAGGGTATTCGTCGTGGGGTCGTGGTCAACCTGGAGGCGGCGGTCGAATCGATCAAGAAGGCGATCGAGGAGGCCGAACTGACCGCCGGTGTCGAAATCGATGCCGTGCACTTGGGGCTGTCCGGGGCGCATCTGAAGGCGTTCAACAGTCGCGGCGTGGTGGCGGTGGCCGGCAAGAACCGCAAGATCACACGCGACGACGTGCGTCGGGCCATCGACGCTGCCAAGGGGGTGGCGTTGCCGGCGGGCCGCGAGATCTTGCACGTCCTGCCCCAGGACTTCGTGGTCGACGAACAGGATGGCATCCGGGCCCCGGTCGGGATGATGGGGACCCGGCTCGAGGTGAACGTGCACATCGTCACCGGCAGCACCTCGACGACGGAGAACATCGTCGCGTGCGTGAACGGGGCGGGGGTCAAGGTGGTCGACACGGTCATCGAGCAGCTCGCCGCCAGCGAATCGGTGTTGACCGCCGATGAGCGGGAATTGGGTGTGGCGCTGGTGGACATCGGCGGCGGCACCACCGACCTCGCGATCTTCGAGCACGGCAGCCTCTGGCACACCGGTGTGGTCGCGATGGGCGGCGATCACTTCACCAACGACATCGCGGTCGGGCTCCGGACGCCGATCCCGGACGCGGAGAAGACCAAGCGTCGCTCCGGGTGCGCGCTGGCCTCGCTGGTCGACGAGGATCAAACGATCGAGGTCGCCAGCGTCGGTGGCCGTCAGCCTCGTGTCATGTCCCGTCGGATTCTCTCGGAGGTCCTGCAACCCCGGGCCGAGGAGATCTTCCACGCGCTGTGGGACGAGATTCGCCGCGCCGGATACGAGCGGTCGTTGCATTCCGGCCTCGTGCTGTGCGGCGGTGGCGCCCTGCTGGAGGGGATGGCCGAGATCGCAGAGCAAATCTTCGACCTGCCGATTCGCCGCGGGTGTCCGGTCGACATCGGGGGGCTCACCGACCATGTGAGCAGCCCGTCCTTTGCGACCAGCGTCGGACTCGTCAAGTATGCCCATCGCAACCAGCTGCGGGAGCAAGAGCGGCTGGTCGGTGTCGGGACGCTCAGCCGTCTGGCCGGGCGTGTCAAGGGGCTGTTCAAGGACTTCCTCTAGCGATGCTGCGCCACAAACCACTCGACATGTGTCGGCTCCACATCGCCAGAGGGCATACCTCACAGCCCCGCTACGCGGGGGCTCGCCGTGTGTTGCCGGCGACATGTGACCAAGGCGTTCAGATGAGACCTGGTCACACACGGCTAGCGATGCTGGGCCGCGAACCACGTCGCCACGGTTCGGCGCCGCATCGCGAGAGGGCATACCTCACAGCCCCGCGACGCGGGGCCCGACATCTTCCGGCGTCGGGAGAGAGCACGATGTCCAGCTTGGCAGCGTTCAGCAGGACAAGGACGGACAAGGCGATTCGGTGGTAGGGAGGGCATGTCGGAGTGGCACGTTTGGCGACTCGCCATCGACGAGCACAAGGGGGGCAGATGGAACCTACAGGGTTGACGGATCGACTCGGTGACGCGGTGACTCGCCCGGGATCCGAGCGGGACCAGGACCTACGCATGACGATCGAGGACACTGACCACTCTGGCGCGCGGATCAAGGTCGTCGGTGTGGGAGGCGGCGGGAGCAACGCGGTGAACCGGATGGTGGCCTCGGGGCTCGGTGGCGTCGAGTTCATCGTGGTGAACACGGACGCACAGGCGCTGAGCCACAATGCGGCGCCCCTGTGCCTGCAGATCGGCGCCAAGCTCACCAATGGGCTCGGCGCCGGCGGTGACCCGAACGTCGGTCGGCGGGCAGCGCTCGAGGACACCGAGCAGATCATCTCTGCCCTCGACGGGGCCGATATGGTGTTCGTCACGACCGGGCTGGGTGGCGGCACTGGCACCGGGGCGGCACCGGTCATCGCGAACCTGGCGAGTGAGTTGGGCGCGTTGACCGTAGCCGTCGTCACCAAGCCGTTCCCGTTCGAGGGACGCCGGCGCGCCGTGCAGGCGGAGCGGGGGCTCGAAGAGATCCGGGCGTGCGTCGACAGCGTCATCACGATACCAAACGAGCGGCTGCTGGCCTCGATCGACCGCTCGACGACCATGTCCGATGCCTTCGCCGCTGCCGATGACGTGCTCCGGCAGGCGATCCAGGGCATCTCGGACCTCATCCTCGTGCCGGGGCTCATCAACCTCGACTTCGCCGACGTGACGACTATCATGTCCGGCATGGGGCTGGCCATCATGGGCACGGGAGTCGGTCACGGCGAGACCAAGGCGGTCGACGCCGCGACCAAGGCCATCTCGAGCCCGCTGCTGGAGGACGCGTCGGTGGAGGGCGCACGCGGGGTCATCATCAACGTGACCGGTGGACCGGATCTGTCGCTCTTCGAGGTCAGCGAGGCCACCTCCATCATCCAGGCTGCGGCGCATGAGGACGCCAACATCATTTTCGGCGCCGTCATCGACCCGGACATGACAGGCCAGGTCAAGATCACCGTCATCGCGACCGGCTTCGACCGGGAGGGCGCCGAGCCCGCGACCGAACGCGCCACCGCGAAGACGCCGGTCGACCTTCACCAATACGCGTCTTGGCAACAGGAGGAGCCGCTCGAGCGCGCCGCAGGTACGCGGTTCACGGTGTCCCGGCGGGCGCTGATCGAGCTGCCGGTGCTGGCGTCGAGCCACACGGACGAGGCCGGTAAGACCGTGCTGGACGTCGACGCGACATTGGAGTCCGATCTCGACGTACCCGCGTTCCTCAGGCAGCACGCCGAGTGAAGCGCCGAAGGCGCGCTGGCAGGCTACCGACAGCCTCGGCTGCTAGGACGCCGCGTCCGGCACGTGGTCCGCGAATACCGCCAGGAGGGTGTCGCGCAACGTGTCCTGCGCAGGCGCCTCGCCGCTCGGCCGGAGCAACGTGTAGCTGCGGCGTTCCCCGTTGACGACGTACTGGCGGGACGGCAGGCTCAGGCTTGGGCCCTTGCCGCCCCGGCCCTCCCACACCGTGAACCCAAGCAGCTTGAGTCCTTCCAGGGCTCCGGCGGTGAAGTGCAGCTCCATGTCGGCCAGCTTACCTGCCGGACCCCTGTCATCGGCCGGAAGGACGTTGATCGCGACCGTCTCGTCCAGTTGGATCATCCGTCATCCTCCTCGCGTCTGGTATCTGCTGGACCGGCATGGATGCAAGGCGTCGGCCACACTGGCCGTCGGTCGCTGGACGGCGCCAACTGCCTGTGCGATTTGGGGTTGCCGAGCTCACGTTCGACGCGGGAGCGGAGCGTCCTGGGTGGAATGTCAACGGCAGGTTCCCCGGCCAATGCTCGAGCAGTCAGAAGGCAGAACGCAGAAGGCCGCAGGTAGAAGGTGGACGGTAGGAGAACAGCGGAGGGCCTCGCCAGCAGACGGTCTGTCGGGGTCGACGGCGCCGATGTAACTGGCGTTGCCCGAGCCGGCGCCGCGAGGTGTCCGGCGTGAGGATCGAGACAGTGAGAGCGCGTACCGCGTCTGTGGGTGGGCTGGTCATCCGTGGTGAACAGGGGCTATTCAGTCGATGGGGAGCCCGAGGCTCGACCAGAAGACGGTGCAGCCCGCCGGCCTTCTTCTGATGTCTGACTTCCGACTGCTGACTCCTTCGCGCGTTCGCCCACCCGTGCCTCCTGCACGTCCATCGCGACGTGGGACAGCAGGTCCGCCTCTGGGTTCTCGGTGCGGCGCACGTGCTCGAGCCTCACGTGCCCGAGCTGGGCTGCGAATGCCTTGGCCTGCCGATAGAGGGGTGGCAGACCAGGATGCCGGATGCGGCAGCGTCCCTGCATCTGGCGCACGAAGAGTTGCGAGTCCGAGCGGATCGGCGTGTCATCGTAGCCGTGTTCCGCCAGGTAGGACAGCGCTGCGATCACGCCGCGATACTCGGCGAGGTTGTTTGTCGCCACGCCGATCGGGGCGTGCAACTCGTGTGTGAGCTCGCCGGTCGCGTGTTCTATTCGGACGCCGTACCCCGCGGGGCCAGGATTGCCCCGTGCGCCGCCGTCGCTATTGGCCACCACGCGGGCCGATGTCATCGGGCCGGGTCGTGTTCGCGTGCCCGCGCCCCTCCGTCGTTCGGGTCGTGATACAAGATCCGCATACAACTCTCACACTGGATCAGCTCGGTGTTTCGGAGGATCTGGTTGAAGACTTGCGGGCGGAGTCGTACGTGGCACACGGTGCAATGCCCGTCACGCGCCTCGACCACCGCGATACCTCCCCGTTGTCTCGCGACCGCCTCGAACAGCTCGCGTGCCGCCGCGCCGATGTGCCCAGTCAGCGTCACCCGTTCGTTCGAGGTGCCGCTCAGCGTGCGCTCCATCTCAGCGCGTGTGGTCTCGAGCGCCGCACGGTCGCGCTCGATTTCCACCCGATCGGCCTGCAGGGCGCGCTCGGCCGCCTCGACATTGGCCGCCAGGTCGTCGGCTTCCAGCATGTGCTCCAGGATGGTGTCCTCGAGCCGCTGGACCTCGGCTTCGGCGGTGGCGATCTCATGCTGTACCGCCGTGTATTCCTTGTTGGTCTTGACCGCCATCAGCTGTTCCTTGAACCGCGACAGGCGCCCCTGCACCTCGGCAAGGCTTTTCTCACCTGCCTGGCGCTCGTTCTTCTTGTCCTCGACACACGTCCTGGCCGCATCGACCGCCGTGGTGCTGGCGGTCAGACGGGTGTCGAGATCCTCGATGCGCGACGGGATCCCGTCGACCGTGCGTCGCGCCTCGTCGGCCGCGGTGTCGAGTCGTTGCAGCTGGATCAATCGTTCAAGGTCTGGCAGCATCGTGTGTCACGTCTCGACGGTCGTCCGAGTGTCCGGTGGCGAGGGGCCCGAGCAAAAAAAAGCCCCACCATCGGGGCGGGGCACACACAGCCACCAGGTCGCTCGCAACCCGTGGTGCACGTCCCACGTTGCACCGAGATCGGCGAGGGGCCGGCGGCCGCGCCATTCGAATGCAGCGGTACGTGCACCACGGGCTGTGTGACAGGCCGGTGGACCAGCCCGGCCGAACACGGGGCGTCGTCTCCGCGCACGGCGCGTGGCGGTCGTCAAGGCGTGTCGTGTGTGCGACCATGTCGACTCCGTCGTGTGGTGGGCCCACCAGGATTCGAACCTGGGACAGACCGGTTATGAGCCGGCGGCTCTGACCGCTGAGCTATGGGCCCGGGCACTCGATACTTCCCGAATTCCGGCGCGGGCCCGAAGACCCGCTCGCTGGCGCCAGCCGGCGGGACTGCCGCCTCCGGAGCGGACTGCTACGTGCCTTCCATGAACGCCCGCAGATGCCGGCTGCGCGATGGGTGCCGCAGCTTGCGTAGCGCCTTGGCCTCGATCTGGCGGATCCGTTCGCGTGTGACCGCGAAGTTCTGCCCGACCTCCTCCAGCGTGTGCTCGCTCCCGTCCCCGACGCCGAACCGCATCTTGATCACCTTCTCCTCGCGTGGCGTCAAGGTCCTCAACACGCTTTCGGTCTGCTCCTTGAGGTTGAGGTTGATCACGGCCTCAGCCGGCGAGACCTCCTGCCGGTCCTCGATGAAATCGCCGAGATGGCTGTCCTCTTCCTCCCCGATCGGCGTCTCGAGTGAGATCGGCTCCTGGGCAATCTTGAGCACCTTTCGCACCTTGGACACCGGGATGTCCATCCGCTTCGCGATCTCCTCCGACGTCGGTTCGCGGCCCAGCTCCTGCACGAGCGCGCGCGATGTCCGGATCACCTTGTTGATCATCTCGATCATGTGGACCGGGATCCGGATCGTCCGGGCCTGGTCGGAAATCGCGCGGGTGGTCGCCTGGCGGATCCACCAGGTGGCATAGGTCGAGAACTTGTAGCCGCGGCGATACTCGAACTTGTCGACCGCCTTCATCAGCCCGATGTTTCCCTCCTGGATCAGGTCGAGGAACTGCAGCCCGCGGTTGGTGTATTTCTTCGCGATCGACACCACGAGCCGGAGATTCGCTTCCACCAACTCCTTCTTGGCGATCTCGGCCAGCATCTCGCCGCGCAGGATGGTGTGGAGCGTTCGCTCCAGCGCGGCCGCCGGCTGTTCCAGCTCCTCGATGCGGCTCCGGAGCAGGGCCCGGAGCTCGCGCTGACGCCCCGTGATGCGCCGTTTCTCCTCGTCCGTGATCCCCCGGCGGGTCTTGGCCTTCACCTGGCGGTCGAGATGCTCGATCTCGAGCCGGATGCGCTGTACGCCCTCGGTGATCTCCTTGACGTCGTCGACGAGACGCCGCTTCACCGGCTCGGTGAAGTCGATGCCACGGATCAGCCGCGACAGTGTGACCTGGGCCCGCAGCAGATTGCGGTAGTTCCGCCGATAGCGCTGCTTCTCGCGCTTGGGGATCGTCCCGACTTTTTTCGCGCGGCGCACCACGTCCAGACGGGTCTTCCGGATCGTCTCGATCTGCGCTATCACGTCACCGGCGAGGCGACCGATCCGCTCTTCGGTCACCTCGTCGTCCCGGAAGATCACCAATTCCCGGATCGTGCGGTCACGGCTCTTCAGCTGCTCGCCCATCCGGACGACCGCCTTGGCGATGGTCGGCGTCCGCGAGATCGCCTTGAGGACCGACAGCTTCCCTCGCTCGATCCGCTTGGCGATCTCGACCTCGCCCTCGCGGGTCAGCAGAGGCACCGTCGCCATCTGGCGCAGATACATCCGGAGCGGGTCGTTGGTCTTGTCGATTGCGCTCGGAGTCAGATCCAGCCCGATGTCGTCCGAGCCTTCACTGCGCCGGTCGAGCAGCTTCTGCTCCCGGTACGTCTGTTCGGAGTCAACCACCTCGATACCGGCGTGGCCGAAGGCGGTGAACAGCTCGTCCAGCGCGTCGGACGTGGTGATGTCGGGGGGAAGCAGCTCG
Organism: Acidobacteriota bacterium; assembly: GCA_022562495.1. GTDB lineage: Bacteria > Acidobacteriota > Vicinamibacteria > Vicinamibacterales > UBA8438 > NP936. Next base: position 3,340 of record JADFPE010000003.1, on the reverse strand, counting down.
TTCACCTCGTCATAGAGCAGGTACCCCTTCTCCTTGCCGAGCTCAATGAGCTGCCGGACTTCGTCGTACTGTTCTTCGAGCGACACCAGCGTTCCTCCTCGGGCGCGGCCGCCGCGTCGTCCTGCCGGCCAGCCCTCGACGGTTTTTACGACCGACAGCCGGTTCGGGACCGAAACGCCGTGAGCAGGCGGCGCTCCAGGGGATCGGGCAGCAATGAGACACGTTCGTCGCCCATCACGCCCCGCCTTTCTTCTCTGGCTCGTCGTCGTGTGCTTTTCGCGCTATCCAGCGCTGCCATGACGGCGGCTGCCGCAGCCTCGTACGCCCTCCCCGACGCCGATTCTTCTTCTGCCACGTGCAGCAGTAGTTCTGCGTCCTCAGTATCCACAGATGGCGCGGCGTTGAGCGTTGCCCTGAGCGCGTCGAAGCGATCGGCTGCCTCACGATATTCCGGCAGACGACGTGCATACCGTTGCGCCACGGCACGGCCAATGATGCGAGGTAACTGGTTCACATACTCACGCGTAGCCGCGTCGACCGTCGCGCGCGCGATGGCCTCCGTGCCGATGGCCAAGGTGAACGAGAGGCCCCCGCCCGCGGTCTCTTCGCGGGTCACCATCGAGGGTTCCGGCTGCGACGTGCGAGGGACCGGCCGTGCGCAGGGGAGAACCTTGGCGGACGTGAGGATCTTGTTAGACATGCAGTGGTACACTCCACGCATAGGCGCTCTGTATGCCGACCTCTAATGCACCACGGTCGGACTCGACAGCTCCACCGTGAACGGCAAGACGCACGTCTGCTCGTTGGCGAAGACACGCAATTCGTAGCGCCCTGGTTGTGCAAACGGCAGCCGAGCCGCGACTGAGTTAACCGCGAGACCGTTCTCGTTGATTGTCATCGTGGCGGGCGGTATCTCAGCCAGCCACGTACCAGTGGGTCCGCGTAGCTCGATCCTCAGCTCAACCTCCTGATTCGGGTTGCCTCGCAGTCGGAACACGATGGTGCCGTGGCCGGAGATCGGCACCTCTGGCACAGTGAAGGTGTCGATTATTCCATCGATGCACAGCAACCCATCTACGTCCTCCTGGACGTTCTTGCACAGGATCACCCACTCGATACTGACCATCGCTGTCAGAGAGATCGAGGTCTCGGTTGGCGCCTGGCCGGGCGTGCGAAGGGGAGGACCTTATTCGTCATGTCCGACTCGCGTTGACCCGACAGCTGCAGGGCAGTGGGCTAACGGGGTGTTGCTAGCCAGGGCCGCCGACGCCGAACGCACGCCAGGGCTCGCACTGCTGCGTCTGACAATCATGGGTGTAGGCGTCCATCAGAAGTTGGTCTGCCCGCTGTCTTGCCGCATCCTCGTCATCCCCGCAATTGACCCGGCCACGGACGCGGCGTTCGCCCTCTGGCTCGACAACCGAGGCCGAGTACTGCACGCCGTCCCAAACGGCCACACAGCTAATCTTGCCGATATTCGGATCCGGATGAATGTGGAAGCGAAACCAGGACTTCATGTGGCCCTCATGAGAACTCACAGACGATTAACGTGGAGGGCCCGCCGGCTGGCGCTTGGCCCGCGTAGACGATAGCCAGGTCCAGCCGCCTGTGCACCTCGGGTGGCCGATCGGTCCGTTGACCCTTGCGTCGGATCACCCATCCCTGCGGACCTTTGGAGCGCTCGATCACGATCACGTCGTCCGGGAGATTGTCAGTGTCAACGTGAAGGTCGATCTTCATCACACGGCCTCTCTCTCGTAGTGGGTCAGTTTGAGTAAGGCTCTTGAGAACCCACCTCGTCACACTCGCCGAACTGACCTTGCAAGCGACTCTTGATCATCAGAAAGGTCATTTCCTGCGTCGGGGCCAGTCGTTCAATTGTTACTGGCTGGTCGGGGTCGCTCATGTCCTGGACCATCGCAGTGACCCGCCAGTCCGGCTTCTCCGGCCTTTCATCGCCAAGGATCACCTTGAATTGACGCTCCCCACACGTCAGCCAACGTGTCTGCGTTTCTTTCATGGTTCCAGTAACCCGGCTAGTTCAAGGAAGGCTCCGCCGGCGCTGAGATCCGCGAGGCGCCCGACCATAGTTCGCGCTGGCCTGCCGGCGGGCTCGACCTCCACGTCAACGTCGAAGCTGACCGGCACACGTGGAAATTGCCGACGATCGGATGGCGTCTCGGTCATTTTTCGCTGCTGACAGTAGCTCCTTGATGTTCCAGATGTGGTCCGTCCAGCTCGGATCGGGGTCGCTGGCCTAGGCCTGCGAGCACTGTCCGATCGGCCTGTCTCCGCTTGGCCTGTCTCCGGTCGGCCCGTCTCCGCTCGAATCCGTGCTCCAGATCCCGTCCGCAGTGCTTGCAGACGATCGCCGCATCCTGAATCTCCTTCGCGCAGTACGGGCAGGTCTTCACGGCTTCCTCCGTTGAATCAACGGGCAACAGAGGCGGAAAACAGCGACGCCGTTTAAGCGGGCGCGTACAGGGGATCAGATATCGGCTCTTCCATCTGTCGCCTTCCCTCGTGCCTGCTCGGGTGACATATACGCCGCCGTCCCCATGATGACGCCCATCTGCGTGGCGGCCGCCGTGAGTGAGATCGTCGGAGACGCCGACATATTCGGGGCGCTGGCATCCGGCTGAAACGCCTTGGCCAGCCCGAAGTCTAAAACCTTCACCTGTCCGCCTGGGGTTACCATGATATTGTCCGGTTTGACATCTCTATGGACGACACCATGGCTATGGGCATGCTGTAGGCCATCTACCACTTTTACTAAGAGCTCAAGTCCCTCTCGAACGCCTAAACCTTCTTTTTTCATTATGTCCCTGAGAGTTTTACCTTTGACGTACTCCATGACGATATATGGCCTGGGCCCTGCCATAACTGCGTTTACCAAGCTCACTATATTTGGGTGTTCTGAGAGCCCTAGCTGGGCTTCTCTTTGGAATCGCAGCCGGTCATCATCAATATCAGTCCCAAGCATCTGCTTCAGAGCAAATGTCTTTCCTGTTTCACGATCTTTCACGCGATAGACTACACCCATGCCCCCTCTAGCTAGTTCCTCTTCCACCACATATTGATCAATACTGGTTCCAACCTCAACTGGTGTTATTTCTTGTTCAGGCGGTTGGTACAGCTGCAAACCTGGGAGAAGCTGCATAATTCCAGTAACGAATTCATCTGAACCATCCAGATATACAGTTTTGAAGGCCTTTATCCTCCTTACTAGAAACTGCTGTTGGCGAGGATCGTTCATAAATCTAGCGAGACTCTTAGTGGGTGCGAGCTTGTCCAGATCAAGCGTAATCTGGGCTTGGGTATGGGGAATATTTGCGAGGTG
>JADFPE010000098.1 GCA_022562495.1 Acidobacteriota bacterium | reverse complement strand
GGGAGTCCCAGATGATGCAAGAGCCGCAGCACCACCGACGGGTCTTCGTTGCCGGCCAGGTGGGCGCGTCATTCCGCCTGCCCCGGATCATCCGGCAGGAGCCGCGCAAACGCCTCCGTCCGCCGATCGGCTTCACGCCGCCGCTGAGCCAGCGGGCGACAGGCGGGACGGCAGAATCGCTGAGACAGCCGCCGGGCCGTGAACAGGACACCACAGCCCTCGCAGGGAATACCCCGCGCCGGCGTACGTACGCTTGCTCCAGCACGTTCCTCGCTCGGGACGACCTGACGGGCGGGCTGGGTCATCCGGCCTTCCTCCGCCACCCCGGACCGGGCTGACACCGGGGCAGATCGACGACGGATCTCAATGTGACCGCTTTTGTGCCCATCGGGTCCGCAGGACTATGCAGAAACCTGCGGTTCTATGCGGGTCTTCGCATGGACACACCAACAGCCCAGCACGGATGGTTAGCCCTGTCGAATCAGCATGTTAGCCCTTGCGTCGGCGGGCGTTCGCAACGCGGAGGTCGTGGGTTCGAGTCCCATGCGGTCCACCAACAACCTCTTGGTACTCTTATACTTACCGATTAGCGATCGGCCGTCTCTGACTCGCCAACAGCGCTTCTCCGGACATTGTCAAGTTGCCGACCAGAGCGCGTTTCCCTCCCTGGGCGCTGAGCGCCCGCGCTCGGTTCGCAGGCACACGTCACCTCATCCCAGAGACGGAACGAGCGGGCCCTCAAGAGACGGTGGTGCGCTGCCCGGAGCACGTGATAATGCCGTTGGGGGACTCTAATATCTATCGTCCTCCTCATATCCAGGCCGGTCCCTCGAGTAGGAGGCCTCTCCGTCCATCCGGGGGCAGGCGCGGTCAGGGACGCAGCTCGCGCCCCAGACGCTCGAGATTCCGCGCGCCGGCCAGGATCCCGTACAGCCCGATGTTGCCTTCATGGCACGCGTACTCGAAGATCGGACCGTCGGTGCGCCGGAACGGCATCATGACCGTATAGGGCGCGGTGTAGACTGCGGGGTCCGTCACGGTGTACTCGTAGGCGACGGTGTCGGGGTCGAGTCGGGTCAGGCGTTCGACCAGGTGCATGCCCGGGCCGGTCCCCCCGTTCTCCCGGTCGCGGAACTGGGTCGTCTCGATGACCAGTGTCTCCCCCTCCCAGTGCGCGCGCGACACGCCCGCGAGCTGTGCGAAGGCAGGCTTCGGGGTGTCCGCGATCGGGATGAGCCGCGCCTGTCGCGCCTGCTCGGTGAGAATCACCACGAACCCGGGCGTCTGGAAGATCATGAGGTTGTTGTTGTACGCGCCGGACCGTATCGGCGGGCCCGATTTGGAAAACATGATGCAGCGGTCGCCCAGCCCCCGGTTCTCGTACGAATCGTACCGGTGCTCCTCCTGATACGCGCGCCGCTCCTGGGCTGCCATGCGGGCTGCCTCTGTCTGCGGCGGGAGCCGTCCATCAGGCGGATCGACGATCAGTGACGTCCGTTTGTCCGAGGTCAACTCGATGCCCCGCTCGTACCAGAACTCGTTGTACGACAGCACGCCGCCCTCGGACCGCGGTCGGTAATTGTTCGCGCCCAACTCAGGGTCGAACAGGTCACGATTCTGCCGCCGGCGTTCCGACACTTCGAACTCCACGGCCTCCTCGGCGGTCAGGGTCTCTTTTCCCTCGAATTGGGGGGGCCGCTGGAGCGGTGTCAGGGTGCGGAAGGTGAAGACGCCGGAGACATCCGGCTGACCATCCGGTGTCCGCAGCGGCATCCTGCCGGCGGACTGGGCCATGACCGGCTGGTGTGCGTGCGTGAGCACGATCGCCAGAGTGAAGCACGCCGCGAAGCCTGTCTTGAGCATCAGCAATCTCCCATGGTTACCGGCCACAACACGTCGTTCCTCGCTACCTGGCGTCCTGGCCGGCCGCGTCCCGCGCGCGCGCGCCGCTCAGGATGTTGCTCATGCCGTAGTTGCCCTCGTGACACGCGTATTCGACGAGCTCGTATTGACTCTCGTCCAGTTCCCAGCGGAACATCGCAGTCCAGGGTCTCGTCCAGACCGTCGGATCGTCGACCGTGAACCGGTACTCGAGCGTGTTGGGCCCGATGCGCGTGTAGCGCTCGACGAGCGTCATGTCCTTGCTCGACCCCTGGAACGGCGCGCCACCGTTGAAGTTGGTGGTCTCGACCACCAGTGTGTCGCCGTCCCACCGGCCGCGGGAGCTCCCCTGATACCCCCGCACGTCTGACCCGAGCGCTGGGCGCGGCTCGGTCGGGATGACTCGTGTCTCGTGGATCATCTCCCGGGTCATCGCCACAAACCCCGGTCCCTGGACGATCTGCAGACCGTTGTTGTAGCCGCCCGGCGTGGCGATGAGCCCGCGCGTGATGCACCGGACCCAGGGCGACAGGTCCTCGGGGCCGCCCGGACTACTGACCGATCGCGGCGCGCGCTCATCTCCGGCACCAACGCTTGGCGCTTCACGTGACTCGACTCGGGCCGGAAGTCGGCCGTCAGGCGGATCGATCACCATCGCCACCTGCGTGGACACGGCCACCCCGCGGTAGCCGAGCGTCGTGTCGCGCCACTCGCGCTCGTAGCCCCAGATGCCTCGCAGCAACCGTCCCTCGTGGCGGGCCACAGCCTCTTCGGCCGTCAGCTCCCCTGCCTCGACGTTATCGGGCCGCTCGAACGGGATGCCGACCGCGGAGCTGTTGGTCCAGATGCCCTGGAAGTCGGGCTCGCCCCAGGGGGTCCGCGGCGCGTCGTACGGTCCCAGCGCGTCCGTGGTCAGGATTGCCGCGCCCAGGTCGACATCGACACCCGCAAAGCCTGTCTCGACCACCGCGACCCTGACGTTGTCGGGGCCCGCGAGGAAGGCCCGCTTGGCCGATGTGCGCCCACCCTCCGGCACCGCCGGCTCCTGCTCGAAGGTCACGCCACGCTGACGAAGGTCTGTCGCCGCCGTGTCGAGATCGTCGACGACGAAGCCGATATGGTCGATCGCGCGTTCCACGGTTGTGCCCGGTGCGCCCTCGGGATAGGCCGACACCAGGAACCAGACGCCGTTGAACCGCAGGCCGTCGAGACGCCCCTTCAGACTGGCCGGCTCGCCGCCCATCACGTCGCGATACCACGCCAGGGTGGCCTCGGGGTCGCTGGCGCTGAGGTGTACGTGGTGGAATCCGAGCGTCTCGAGGTCCTCCACCAACTCGATCCGCGTGCCCCACGGGTCGAAGATGAAGCCGAGCTTGAAGAGCCCCGGCACGTCACGCAGTGTCGAGCCGTCGGGATTTCGCTGCAGCCGGACGCCCGAGCCGCGGACGCCCACCGCCTCGAGCTCGGCCATCTTCGCCGTGAGGTCGCGGAACGAGAACCCGATGTGATCGACACCCGTACCCTGACTGCCCCCCAACGTCGGTTGCGGGACGAAGACGACCTCCACGCCGTAGCAGTCCGCGGCATCGCTGCGGTCGGGGAGCGGCTCGCAGCCCATGTGCTGGACGTACCACGCGACCCCCTGCGACGGGCTCGCCGCCGTGATGTGGACATGGTGGTAGTCGGCCGCGCGGGCCAACCCCGGCGTCACGAGCGCCGCTGCGGCAACGACTGCGATAACGACTCGGTTCCAGGTCATGGTGGCACCTCTTTTCTATCGTCTCAAGCTTATCGGCGCCGCTCGCATTAGTCGACCAACCGATACGCCAGCCGCTCGCCGACGTGGACGCCACCTCTGACGACCGTCACGATGTACTGTGCGCCGTCGTGGCACTGTCAAGTTGCCGAGGAGAGCGCAATTCTCTCTCTCGGCGCTGAGCGCCCGCGCTCGGTCAGCAGGCGCACGTCACCTCATCCCAGATGCCCAAGGAGCGCGCTCTCAGCAGACGGTAGTGAACGGCGCGGAGCAGATGTCGGCCGACCCGGAAGAGATGCTGTACGACGCCGTGCACCGATGCGAAGCGTTGCAGCTGGGCGGCCGACTTGCACCGGCGCATCTGGCGCTCGCGCTGGGGGATCGGTTGATGCGAGACCTCCGCGCGATTGTTCTCGTACTGCCGGGTACTGTGGATCACGGACGGCATCACGGTGCGGTGCGCCTCCGAGTAGCTACGCAGCGTGTCCGTGATCAGTCGTCGAGGCTCGTGGCCCCGTCTTTTCAACAGCTTGCGGAACAATCGTCTGGCCGCCCGGCGATTGCGCCGCGACTGCACGAGGATGTCGAGGACGTCACCGTCCTCGTCGACGGCACGCCACAGATACTGCAGCCGCCCCTGGATCTCGACGAACAGCTCGTCCAGACACCAGGTGTCGCCCATGCGACCCCGGCGGCACCGCAACCGCGGAGCGTCGTCGAGCCCGAACGTCCGACACCACTGCCGACTCGTCCCATATGTCACGGTGACACCATATTCGGCGAGGAGATCTTCAACATCTCGGAAACTCAGACCGAACCGGTGGTAGAGCTAGACAGCGTGTCTGATGCTGTCAGGGGGCATCGGTATCCGCCATAGCTGGGCGGCTGGCGCGTCATCGGCCTAGTCTGCCACCCGCAGCCGCAACGTGACAATGCCTGTCGCGGGCCTGGTAGACCTCGCCCATGCCGCCCTGGCCAATCAGGCCGACCACCTCGTACGGGCCGATCTTCGTGCCTTCGCTCAGAGCCACTGGGTACGTCTATCTGCCGTCATGCCGCCTTCGCCGATCGTGGCGGTGACAGAGTAGGGGCCGAGGGTGGTACCGAGCGTCAGGGGCATATCGCGAACCACACTACTTCTGCTTCCGTGCCCTGAGGAGCATGGGGCCGAACACGAGCAGAACGATGATGATGATGATGAGTATTTCGCCCATGATCTACGGTCCCCACACGCGCGCTTCGAGTTCCTCGACCCAGTTGCGGACCAATGCGATCTGTCGGAGCGACGAAGTGTCAGTTGTGATCATAAACAATCGCCCGTCGCAAGCAACGTCGACGTGTCGGCCATTGGTCGTGACGTGCGGGTCGATGCACAGCACCTGTGGAACCCCCAGCTCGCCAATCGGTGCACTCGGAACCGTGACCGACATCATCATCGTCTCACAACCCCGAAGGTCTCAGTCATCGTAGTCACTGCCAGCTCGGTCGAAGAGGTCTCTGCCATCCCGCGATCAGACCACCTGCCGTCCCCGACCTCTCACAGCCCGTGGTCTACCTGCCATCTCCGGAAGCCGCGTCACGTACGCGACGGACTGCTAGACAGATGGGCCTCCGACTGGCCGTCGCCGTGCCACGAACGGATCACGGGCCGCCGCCCGTCAGCGCCTTCACCAGGCGGTACAGAAACTCCTGCCCCTCGTAGAAATGCTCGATCCGGATCCGTTCGTCCTGCCCATGGGCCCGCACATCATCCATGTCTCCGAAGATCCCGCTCACACCGTAGACCGGGATGCCCTCGCGGCGCAGATACAGACCATCGGTGGCACCGGTGGACATCACCGGCAGCACCGGGACACCGGGCCACATCTCTTCCGTGATCCGCTGGATCGGATCCAGTACCTCTGGGGTCAGGGGCGAGGACGGACTCGCTGTGGCCGTGCCGCGGGCCCGCACCTCCACATCGAACGGCTCCGCGAGCGCCTCGAGACGCGCGAGTACGTCGGCCGGGTCGTGATTCGGCAGGATACGGCAGTTTACGTTTGCCTGCGCCGTCTGTGGCAACGCGTTCTGTGCGTGGCCGCCCTCGAGCAACGTCGCTACGCACGTCGTCCGCAACCGCGAGTTGTAGCCTGCGTCCGCCGAGAGCGTGGCGGCCGCCTCGGCATCATCGGGGTCGCTCACGATGCGGCGCATCGCTTCGCCCATCTCGACACCAACCAGGTCGGCCGAACCCCCGAAGAACGCCTCAGTGACCTCGTTCAACATGACCGGAAAGTCGTAGTCCTGCACGGCCAGCAGCGCCTGCGACAGGTCGTAGATCGCGTTCTTTTTCACCGGCAGTGACGAGTGCCCACCCGGGTTGGTCGCCGTGAAGTAGTAGGACAGGAACTTCTTCTCGGCGGCCTGGACGTTGTTCGAGATTTTCTGACCGTCTCGCGCCATCCCGCCGCCCCCCTCATTGAGGGCAAAGGCCGCATCGATCAGATCCCGGTGCTCCTCGAGCAGGAACCGCACACCGTTGCGCGGACCACCCTCCTCGTCCGCGGTCAGCGCCACGATGATGTCGCGGTCGGGGACGAACCTCTCCCGCCGCATCCGGATGAAGTTCGCCGTGTAGATCGCCGCCTCGTCCTTGTTGTCCGTCACGCCCCGGCCGTAGTAGTAGCCACCGCGCTCCAGAAACTCGAACGGGTTCAGGTCGACGCTCCAGTCCCCTGGCAGCGCCTCCACCACGTCGATGTGTGCAAGCAGCAAGATCGGCTTGAGGCTCGGGTTCCGGCCCCGGTACCGGGCGACCAGGTTGCCCTTCGTCGGGGCGTCGTCGGGCACCAGGACCTGGACATCCTCCGCCGGGAAACCGGCGTCGAGGAGCCGGCGCTCCAGCGCACGCGCCGCCGCCGTGGTGTCGCCCCGTTCGCTGTTCGTCGTGTTGATCTCGACGAGCTCGGCGAGGATCGAGCGCGCCCGCTGCATATCCTCGGCCGGCGACGTGTTCTGCGCGGTGAGGGCGACGTTCGTCACCACCAACATGGCCGTCACGGCCGCTGTGCCACGAATGGTCTGTCTCACGCTGGCCCTCCCTCCGAGGTTCGGCTGCCTCGAGACCATCGACTGACCCTCGACGACCCTGTTGGTGTCGATGGGCGTGGGTGACACCCAGAACGCTGCAGGGCCATTCTAGTGTCCCGCCTCAGAGGTCCGCTACATCATTTCGGCCCAACTCCGGCGCGCGACCTCAGGCGGCCGCCGAGTCAGCTGCGGTATAACTGACAGATGGCTTATCGTGCGGTCTTCCGCTGTATCGCCGGCTGCCAGGGGGATCATCCCCTGTGGAAGCCGATCTACCGGTGTCCGACCTGCGGCGACCTGCTCGAAGTCGCGCACGACCTCGACGCATTGACCGACCGGTCGGCGGTCGCCTGGATGCGGCTGTTCGACGACCGCTACAAGCGAACCACCTGGCCATACGGCTCGTCGGTCTGGGGCAAGAAGGAATGGGTGTGCCCGGACGTCAGGGACGCATCGGTCGTCTCGATGGACGAGGGCGGCACGAACCTGCTCTGGGCCGAGCGGTTTGGCCGCGAGCTGGGGATGCGCGACCTGTGGGTGAAGCTCTGCGGCAACTCGCACACCGGGTCGTTCAAGGACCTCGGCATGACCGTGCTGGTGTCGGTCGTGCGGCAGATCATCGAGGACGGCGGAACGATCCGCGCCGTCGCCTGCGCCTCGACCGGCGACACGTCAGCGTCGCTCGCCGCCTATGCCGCCGCCGGCGGCATCCCGGCGATCGTGCTGCTGCCGCGCGGCAAGGTGTCGACGGCGCAACTCCTGCAGCCAATCGCCAACGGCGCGCTCGTGCTGGCGCTCGACACCGACTTCGACGGCTGCATGACGATCGTGCAGCGTCTGTCGGAAGACGAAGGCATCTACCTCGCCAACTCGATGAACAGCCTGCGACTCGAGGGCCAGAAGACGGTGGCCGTCGAGATCGTGCAGCAGCTCGACTGGCAGATCCCGGACGTGGTCATCATCCCCGGCGGCAATCTGGGCAACGTCAGCGCCCTTGGCGCCGGGTTCGAGATGATGGCGACGCTCGGCCTCATCAACAGGCAGCCGCAGATCGTGGTCGCGCAGGCGGAGGCGGCGAACCCGCTCTATCGGGCCTACCAGCACGACTGGGAGTTCGAGCCGGTCGTCGCGAAGCCGACCCAGGCGTCGGCGATCCAGATCGGGAACCCGGTGTCGGTGCGCAAGGCGATCCGGACCCTGCAGCAGCACCGGGGCATCGTGGAACAGGCGTCGGAGCCGGAGCTGGCCGAGGCGGCAGCCAGGGCCGACCGCACCGGCATGTACACCTGCCCCCACACGGCGGTCGCCCTGGCGGCGCTGATCAAGCTACGCGAGCGGGGCCTCATCGACGCGTCGGCCCGGGTCGTGGTCATCTCGACAGCCAACGGCCTGAAGTTCACCGACTTCAAGCAGGGCTATCACGAGAACCGGCTACCCGACATCACGCCGCAGCGCGCCAACACGCCGATCGAGCTGCCGAACGACTACGACGCCGTGCGGCGCGCCATCGACGCACACGCTGCGCGCGTGGCCTGACGCGCATCTGACACGCTCCGCGTCACCTGCTCCGTGCCACTCGTCTACCCTTCGTTCGACGCGGACCCTACGCCAGGAACATCTCGTACGCCACGTTGCCCGTCTGCAGCTCGTAGTAGTAGCCAAGCCCGGCCAGGAAGGCCTCGAACGCGGTCAACTCGTCGTCCGGCACCTCGAACGCGGCCAGCACCCGGCCGAAGTCGGCGCCGTGGTTGCGGTAGTGGAACAGGCTGATGTTCCACCGCCCACTGAGCGTCTCGAGAAACTCCATCAGCGCGCCGGGACGCTCCGGAAACTCGAACCGGCACGCCCGTTCCTGCCGCACGTCGGCTGCCCGACCACCGACCATGTGCCGCACATGCAGCTTCGCCAGCTCGTCATCCGACAGGTCCACCGTGTCGTACCCCTGCCGGGTCAGCCGCTCACCGAGCGCCGCCGCGTCCTCACGGGACGTCGTCCCGACCCCGACGAAGATATGCGCCTGGTCTCGTCCGCTCAGCCGGTAGTTGAACTCGGTGATCACACGAGGTCCGATCGCGGCGCAGAACTCGCGGAACGCGCCTGGTCGCTCCGGAATCGTGACGGCGAACACCGCCTCCCGCGCCTCCCCCAGCTCCGCCCGCTCGGCGACGAACCGCAGCCGGTCGAAGTTCATGTTCGCGCCGCTCAGAATCGCCACCAGGCGCTGGTCCGGGCCACGATCCTGAGTCATCCAGGTCTTGAGCCCGGCCACCGCCAACGCGCCGGCTGGTTCCATGATCGACCGCGTGTCGTCGAAGATGTCCTTGATCGCGGCGCAGATCTCATCGTTCGACACGCGGACGACCTCGTCGACCAGATCCTTCACGATTGCGAACGTCAGCGCGCCAACCCGGTGCACCGCCGTGCCGTCGGCGAACACGCCGACGTGGTCCAGCGTCACGCGGCGGCCCGCCGCCAGCGATTGATACATGGCGTCGGAGTCGAACGGCTCGACGCCGATTACCCGCACCTCCGGCATCAGCGTCTTGACGTATCCCGCGATCCCGGCAATCAACCCGCCGCCACCGACCGGGACAAAAACCACGCTCATCCGACCATGACTCTGCCGGCGCAGCTCGTCGGCGATGGTCCCCTGCCCCGCCATCACCAACGGGTCGTCGAACGGGTGCACGAACTCCAGACCGCGCTCGGCGCAGAGCGCCTCGGCGTGGCGCTGGGCCGCGGTGTAGTCGTCGCCCACCTGTACCACCTCTGCACCCATGCCGCGCACCGCCTGCACCTTGATCTCCGGCGTGGTCTGCGGCATCACGATGACCGCGTGCGCCCCGAGCGCCCGCGCCGCGTAGGCCACCCCCTGCCCGTGGTTGCCGGCACTCGCGCAGATCACACCGCCGGCCCGCCGGTCTGGCGCCAGGTGGGCCATCTTGTTGTAGGCGCCCCGCAACTTGAAGCTGAAGACCGGCTGGAGATCCTCCCGTTTCAGCAGAACCTGGGCGCCGACACGGGCGGACAGACGCGCGGCGGGGTCGAGGGGAGTCTCGCGGGCGACGTCGTAGACGCGACTGCCCAGTATCTCGCGCAGCAGACGTGCCACACGCGGGTCGGCCGACGGGAACGGCATCGGGCTTCATGCTATCATTCCGCTTGTCATGCCGATCTACGAGTACGAATGCCGCGACTGCCGTCACGGTTTCGAGCTACTGGTCCACACCGGTGCCTCTCCGGTGTGCCCGGCCTGTGCGAGTGTCTCACTGCAGAAACGGATCTCGGTCTTCGCCGTGGGTGGTGGCGGCACCGCCACCGCGGCCTCCGCCCCGGAGGCCTGCGGCACATGCGGAGACCCGCGCGGCGCCGGCGCCTGCTCGATGAACTAAGGGACGCACCAGCATGACGGTACCGCGGATCACGAAAGAGGACCTGAAGGCGCGTCTCGAGGGGGACCCCGCCACCCGGCCGGTCATCCTCGATGCCCGGTTGAAGTACCCCTACGAGCACAGCACGCTGACGCTGCCGGGCGCCGTGCGGGTGAACCCCGATGCCCTGGATACGTCCGGGCTGTCCACCGACCGCGACATCGTGGCCTACGACTCTGACCTCGAAGAGCTCGCCAGCGTGCGCGTGGCGGCGGCCCTGATCCGACAGGGGTACCGCGCCAGCGCCCTGAAGGGTGGGCTCCCGGAGTGGGTCACCGCCAAGTTCCCGACCGACGCCAAGGACGCGCCCGTGCAGACGCCGCCCAAGGCCGGCGAGCTGAAGTGAAGGGCGCTCAGCCTTCGCCTCGACAGGGCGCCCCACACCCCTGACCTCAGACGCCAGCGCAGGAATTCGTCGTCCATGATGATGCTGCGAGACTGGACTCACCCCTCGCCCCCCCCCGCCATCGTTGTTGCATGGCTCGTGCTCGGGACGCTGTGCCACGCCCAGACACCGGATCGCTCGCCCCAGGATCTGCAGGAGGCCTTACAGCGACGCAACGCGCTCGTCTTCGATTTCTCCGTCGACTTCATACAGACCTACGAAGGCGGCATGCTGCGGTCGCGGGTGGTCGAACGAGGCACGATGCTGATGAAGAAACCGGGTCGCTGGCGCTTCGACTATCGGGAGCCGGAGCCCAAGCTGTTTGTCTCGGACGGCGACCTGCTGTACTGGTATCTGCCGGAGGACCGACAGGGCTTCATCGGTCGTCTACCTGACGAGGACGAGGCGACGACCACCGCGATGTTCCTGGCAGGTGCCGGCAACGTCGTCAGCGACTTCACGGCCGCGTTCGACGCCGTCCAGGACCCGCCTCCCGACAGCTACGTGCTGCGCCTCACCCCGGTTCGAACCGAGCGCGATTTCGAGTTCCTGACCCTCGTCATCGACGCCAGCACACTGGCGATCGTCCGGCTCATCTCCCACGACCTGCAGGGGGGCGTCTCGACCTTCGTCTTCTCGAACCTGCAGGAAAACCTGGGTTTGTCCGATACATCGTTTACACTCGAGTTCCCACCCGGCACCCATGTCAACGACACCACACGGACCGACACGCGGCGATAACCGTGCGCGGCGAGCCGGCACGACCCTGGTGGCGATCCTGCTGCTCGGCGTGGGGCTCGCTGGCTGCGCCACCGGCGCGCGCGACCGCGCCCGGAGCGCGGAACAGGCGGAGCACTTCGATGAGGCGATCGTTGAGTATACGAGGGCGCTGCAAGACCGACCCGGCGACCGCGCGCTACGGCGGGACCTGGAGCGCGCCACGCTCCGCGCGGCGCACCGCCACTACACCCGGGGACGCCGCTACGCCGATCTGGGCGATTACAACGAGGCGCTGCTCGAGTACCAGATCGCGGCGCAGCTGAACCCGGCGAGCGCCGACTTCCTGGACGCACTCCGGAGCATGCGACGCGCCGTGCAGACCAAGCTCGTCGCACGGGAGGCGGGTCAGACCGAGCTCGAGTCACTGATCGAGCGCACCCGGACCCTCCCGCCGGCGGGCCTCTCGCTCCCGGACAGCACCCTCCCCGACTCGCTCGTGTTCCGCGAGGCCAGCACACGCGACGTCTTTTCGGCGCTGGGTCAGTTCGCCGACATCAGCGTCATCTTCGACCCGGCGTTCGTCGACGACACGATCTCGATCGACCTGCGCGGCGCGTCGCTGACGACCGCGCTCACCGCGGTGGCCCGCTCCACGAGAAACTTCTATCGGGTCACTGCCCTGCAAACGGTCACCGTCATCCCCGACACCCCGGCGAAACGGCGCGAATACGAGGAGGAGGTCGTGCAGACCTTCTATCTCAGCAACGCGGACGTCGGGGAGACGATCGACCTGCTGCGGCTGGTCGTCGACATCCGCCGGCTGGCGCCGATCACCGCCACGCGCGCCATCTCGATCAAAGACACCCCGGAGCGGCTGGCGGCTGCCGCCAAGCTGATCGCGGCGATCGACAAGGCACGCCCGGAGGTGGTCATCGAGGTCGAGCTGCTGGAGGTGGACCGACAGCAGTTGCTGGAGTACGGCCTCCAGTTCGCCTCGCCCGGGTCGCCGGGCATCAACGGGTTCGCCGCGGTCGACGAGAGTAATCTCTCGCTCGCCGACCTCGGCAGCCTGACGCGCGCCGATGTGTTTGTGGCCAACCTGCCGGGGCTGTTCTACCGGCTGTTGAAACAGGACTCCGACACCCGCACACTGGCCAACCCGCATCTGCGTACCACAGAGGGGCGGACCGCGACCGCCCATTTCGGTGAGGAGGTGCCGGTGCCGGTCACGACGTTTGCGCCCATTGCGACCGGCGGCATCCAGCAACAACCGATCACCTCGTTCCAGTACAGGGAAATCGGGGTCAACATCGACATCACCCCCTACACGCACCACGACGGCGACGTGTCGCTGGATCTGACGATCGAGGTCAGCAACATATCCGGCACCGGATTCGGCGGCCTGCCGACGTTCGCCAGCCGGTCGATCACCACGACGATCCGGCTGCATGACGGCGAGACGAACATCCTGGCGGGGTTGATTCGAGACGACGAGCGCATGGTGCTGCAGGGCATTCCAGGCCTGAGCGATCTGCCGATCATCGGCCGGCTGTTCGCCCGCAATCGGCGGGAGACCCAGGAGACCGACATCATCATCACGCTGACCCCGCGTATCATCCGGGTGCTCGATCTGGACGAATCGGACCTGCGGGCGTTTCGCGTCGAGCGCGACACCGGGACGGGGTTCGACCTCGCCGCGCCCCTACCCGCCCCCGTGGCCCCGGGCGCCCTCCAGCCGAACGCGGGTCAGCCGAACGACCAGCCGGACACCGGCCCGACCCCGATCGTCCCGCCGCGCCCGCCGCCTCCGCCCCCCCCGCCGTAGGACGCGATCCCCAACATCCACGACCGGCGCTCCCCCTGTCTCCCCGCCTTCGCTGGCCCGCGATGATCGAATGGCCAGCGTGGGCGGGTCCGCCGAAGCCGACGCGAAGGCAGATCACCTCCTGCTGGCTTCGGGAGTCCGGTCAGGCGTCCTCGACGTCGATCTGCGCCCCCAGCGCGCGCAGCCGCTCGACCAGCTGCGCATAGCCACGCTCGACCGTCTCCAGCGGGTGAATCCGGCTGGTCCCGGTCGCCGCCAACGCCGCGGCGATCAGCGCCATGCCCGACCGCAGGTCCCGGCTGTCGAGCGTCCGCCCCATGAGCCGCGCTGGCCCATCGACGATCATCCGGTGCGGGTCGCATAGGAACAGGTTCGCACCCATGCCGCTCAACTGCTCCAAGGCGAACAGGCGCAGCTCGTACATCCAGTCGTGAATCAGCGTGCGACCGGTCGCCTGGGTGGCCAGGACGCTGATCAGGCTGACCATGTCGCTCGGGAATCCCGGCCAAGGCGCCGTGGTGATCTGACGGACACCGACCGGAGACGACGGCCGCAACAGCAACCGGTCGTCGTCCACCTCACAGTCGACCTGCATCCGCTTCAGTACCGTCGTGATCGGTTCCAGATGTTCGGGACTGGCGCCACGCACCTCGAGCTCGCCACCGGTCACCGCCGCCGCGACCACCCAGCTCCCCGCCTCGATATAGTCCCCGTCCAGACGGTGTTCGGCGCCACCCAGGCGGCGTCCACCGGCGATCCTGATGGTCGGCGTGCCGGCGCCCTCGACCTCAGCCCCCATCCGCGTCAGGAACCGGCACAGCTCCACGACGTGCGGCTCGCACGCCGCATGGCGGATCTCACTCTCCCCGGACGCCGCCGCCGCCGCGAGGAGCGCCGTCTCGGTGCCGGTAACCGACGCCTCTTCGAGATAGAGCGACACGGCCTTGAGCCCGTCCGGCGCCTCCAACACATAGTCCGCGCCGGTCGCCTCCCGGCGCCGCACCCCCATGGCCTCGAGCGCTTGCAGGTGCGCCGACAAGGTCCGTCGCGCCGGAAAGTCGCCGCCAGGAGGCGCCAGACGCACCCGACCGCGCCGCGCGAGCAACGGACCGCAGAGCAGCACCGACCCGCGCAGCCGACCGACCAACGTGCGATCGGGCTCCTCGCCGACGATCCGCGCACAACTGACACGCAGGGTGCTCGTGCCGACACCGCTGAGGTCGGCCCCGAGACCGCCCAGCAGGTCGGTCATCACCTGGACGTCCTTGATCCGAGGCACGTTGGTCAGGACGCACGGCTCCTCGGTGAGCAGACAGGCGGCCAGCAGCGGCAGCGCCGCGTTCTTGTTGCCCTCGACCTCGACACGACCCGCCAAGCGGTGGCCACCCTCGATCACCAGGCTCGTCATCCTCTGACCCGTTCGTCTCGTCGTCTCTGAACTCATCTCACTGCGTCTCGTCTGTCCGCCTGACGCCGCCACCGATCCACCCACTATCGGGCACTGCTCGCCCACAGCAGGGGGCATGTAACGTGCCTGCCGGGGCGCGGCCGAATCAACAGTACATCCCCTGATACGAACCCTCGACTCCTTGCACAACGATTGTCGTGACATATGAGTCACGTTGTGGTCGTCTGTGTTTCGCTCTCACCACGACAGCCTCCGTTCAAAGAGTCTAGCCCCCGCGTAGCGGGGCTGGACGAACAGCAGTCTAGGGATGTTGCGCCGACCGTCGTCGAGCAGTGTGACCCGCACCGTCGCTAGAACTCGCCCAGATAGATCAGCTCCTCGCGCAGCGTGATCCCGAACCGCTCTCGGACCGCCGTCCGGCACAGCTCAATGAGGCGGCGTACATCGGTGGCGGTGGCGCCACCCTCATTCACGATGAAGTTGCCGTGCACCGCCGACACCACGGCCCCACCGATTCGACGACCCTTCAGGCCAACCCGATCGATAAGCGCGCCGGCGGATCGAGGCACCTCGTCGGGTAATGGACCATCCTCCGGGCGCGGGTTCTGGAACACACAGCCCGCCGAGGCGGGACCGAGCGGCTGCGTGCGTTTCCGGAATGCCAGCGACCGGCGCGCCACCGCACGCAACGCGTCGACCTCACCCGGCGCCACTCGGAACTCGACCCACAGCACCCACTCTCCGGTATGCTGAATGCGACTCTCGTCGTACCCGAACCCCATCTCGGTCCGGCACACCCGGGAGACGGTCCCCGTGCGATCGACCAGCCCCACCGACGTCACCATATCGCCCAGCAACCGGCCGTCGAAATGTGCGTTGCCGTGGACCGCACCGCCCACCGTGCCAGGGGTCCCGGCCCACCGCTCCAGGCCGGCCAGTCCACGCTGGATCGTCCATCGGACGAGACCGTTGAGGGTCACGCCGCCGTCGGCACGCACGCCGCTCGACCCGACACGAGTCAGCGCGCCGTGACGCAGGCGCAGCACGAGCCCACGCACCCCGGCGTCGCCGACCAGCACGTTCGACCCGCCACCCAACACGGTCAGCGGCAGACCCATCGCGCGCGTCGCCCGCACCGCGGCCACCAGGTCGTCCGGATCACGGGTCTCGAGCATCCAGTCAGCCAGGCCACCGGTGCGAAACGTCGTCAACGCCGTCAGCGCGACCCGCTCGCGGACACGGTCGCCAAACGTCTGACGCAGCCGGGCCCGCACCGCCATCCCTCCGCGAGTCTCGCCGCTCATGCGTGCATCAACGCCTGCTCGAGCGCGATCAACGCAGCGACCGCCTCCCGGCGCTCGCAGATCTCGAACGCGATCCAGTCGCCGGGCGCGAGCTGCCCAGCCACTGACAGATCGGCGCTGATCACCGTGGCGATCTTGGCGTAGCCACCGGTGGTCTGCCGGTCGACCATCAGAAGAATCGGCTGACCGGACGCGGGCACCTGGACGGTGCCGACCGGCGTCGCGCTCGACAGCAACGGCTCGGTTCGGACCAGCTCGAGCGACGGCCCACGCAGTCGGTACCCCATCCTGTTCGACTCCGGTCCCAGCGTAAACCGAGCCTGCCCGAACACCTCCATGGCGCGCGGACTGAACCGATCCTCGTCGGATCCCGGTATCACCCGCACGGTGGCGCCACCCCGGGGAAGCGTCACGGGGGCAGGTGACGGCACGCGAGGGACACGCCGCCCCGCCCACTGGCCCACCCCCAGCTGGTCGCCGCTGCGGAGCGGACGCCCAGCGAGCCCACCGAGTCCACTCGCGAGATCGGTGCTCCGGCTCCCGAGCACCGGTGGCACGTCGATGCCACCCGCGACCGCCAGATAGGCACGGGCACCGCCCGCCCGGCGCCCGAACCGCAACCGGCTTCCCCGGCCGGCGTGACACGGGGTGTTGGCCAGTGTCGGTTGGGCATCGAGCCATAACTCGAACTCCGCTCCGGCGACGGCAAAGGTGGTCTCGGCGAGAAACTCGAGCGTCGGACCGACGAGCGTCACTTCGAGGGTCGCGCAGTCCGGCTGGTTCCCGACCAGCAGATTCGCGAACCGGTGCGACACCCCATCCATCGGCCCGGCGACCGGGACACCGAGGGCCTGGCTGCCCCAGCGCCCGCAGTCCTGCACCGTCGTCAGCAACCCTGGTTCCACCACCCCTATCGTCACCCGCCTGTCTCCATCGACACCGCTTCGAACCGAACCGTGTCCCCCGGACGAAGCAGGCTCGGGGGCTCGCGTCCCGCATCGAAC
>JADFPE010000097.1 GCA_022562495.1 Acidobacteriota bacterium | reverse complement strand
CAGTTGCTGAAAGCCGGCGAGACCCCCCAAGGCAGCGGCGGTCGCGGCGTGGTGGTTCTTCTGCCACGGACGAGGGGGCGACCCTCGGGCGTAGCGACGGTGATCAGGATCGCCCGGCCATCGTGCCCGGCAGACCCAAGAACCGTTTTGGGCCCATTCTGTGCATCACGCACGCCGAGCTATCGGGGCCGCCCGTTGTGCAAGACCTCACAGACGCGCGGGGAGGCGTCTTTCAGTAGCCGCTGGACGTACCGGTCGGTCTCCGGCTCGCCGGGGTAGTGCAGGCTGGAACCTGCCGCGAGCAGCAACCGGACCCACGCGATGTAGACATCCTGACGAGCCGCTGCGCCACCCGAGTATCGGGACCCGTGTACGGCCCAACCGATTGGTGAGCTCTCATGAGTGGCATCAAGGAGGTCGAGAGGCGCCCCGGCATCGATCAGAAGGTTGGCGTTGTCCGGCTGTCCGAACCAGGCGGCCTGGTGCAGCGGCGTGCCGTCATCGAGACCGCGGGCTTCCAGGTCGGCGCCCGCGCCGATCAACAGCGTCACGGAACCACTGGCGTTGCGCCGGGCGACGGGTCGCCACGTGTAGCGGCGTTTCGGAGAGCGTTCCCGCTCGCCTGTTCGGATCAACGCCCTTGGCCAGCATCGTGCGGAGCACGTCGGCGCCGTCGGCGCCGTAGTGGAGATCGAGGAGGTCATGGAGTGTCATCGCGACTACTCGGGGTCCACTTTCGTGCTGTGAGTTGACACGCATCGCCACCGGCCGTCGCGCAGTACCCACACGTCGGTGTAGCGAAACGTCACCTCTGCCCGCTGCCCCTGCCGAATACCGACCAAGTGCAACGTAAACCACACCACCGCGGTGTCGCGGTAGACCCTGACCGTGAACTCGCCCTGAATGGCCGACTCCACCTGCTGATTGAACTCCGCCGTCAGGGCCAGCTCCTTGGCTTTGTCACCCCGGCTGCCATCGTCGTACGTGGCCATGAACTCGTCGGCCAGGAGGTTCTCGATGAAGGCGACATCCTTGCGATAGAACGCCTCGTTCCAGCCCTGCTCGAGCTCGATGAGGATCTCTTGATCCGATCTGACCGGCGGCTGCTGCGACGCGGACGCGGGTATGGCCCAGGCCGCCACGACGACGCAGCAGAGCACGTGACGCAGTGATGTCATTCGGTCCTCTCCTTCTTCGATTCTTGCCGCCGCCTACAGCGTCGCCGGGATGTGGCAGAGCGCTGTAATCGCTCTCGGTGCACCGCGAGACTGTCACTACGCCATTCGCAAGTGGCACCTGCACGACGAGACAGTTGGTCGGACGATTCGCTGTGCATCATGCCACGTACACGGGCGTTGCCTGGCGAATCGGTCGCGTCGAGATGACGCGCGTGCCCGCCGCGCGCTCAGTGGTCCCGGTTCATCGCGAAGATCGCCCCGCACAGGACGAGACCGGCGGCGTCGAGGATCGGTACCGGCAGACCCGCCAGCGAGACGGTCGGGCCGGGCGCGAGCAGGAGTGCCGCGGCGACAAACATGGCGATGCGGAGCGGAAGGTGCAGTGCGCTGCGCAGCTGCCCGGTGATGGCCGAGGCGAAGCAGACGACACCCAGTGTGCCGATCAGCACCGGCACCAGCATCTCAACCGGACTGGCCGTCTCGCCCGTCGACGTCAACATCAGCAGCTCGGGACGGTAGACGAAGATGAAGGGCAGCGTGAAGCCGACCAGGGCGAAACGAAACGCCGCGACGCTGGTCTGCATGATGTTGGTGCCGGCGATCGAGGCGGCGGCATAGCCGGCCAGCGCGACCGGCGGCGTCACCATC
This sequence comes from Acidobacteriota bacterium, assembly GCA_022562495.1. Taxonomy (GTDB): domain Bacteria; phylum Acidobacteriota; class Vicinamibacteria; order Vicinamibacterales; family UBA8438; genus NP936. The sequence continues at coordinate 15,035 of JADFPE010000097.1, read as the reverse complement.
GACATCATCCCGAAGTAGAAGATGAAGAGGTGCGCGGCCAGCGGTACCACACCGAGGTTGCCGAGCACCGGGCCGATCAGTGTCGCCAGTAGCAAATAACAGACCGCCGAAGGCAGCCCCATACCCAGGACGATCGACGAGATCATGATCAGCACCAGCGCCAGGAACAGGTTCTGCTCCGCCAGTGGCAGGATCGTGGCGGGCAGCCGGGTACCGATGCCGGTCAGGGTGACGATGCCGATGATGATCCCGACCGACGCGGAGGCGGCGACGAGTGAGACGACGTCGCGAGCTGATTTGATGAACGCCTTGATCAGCGTGCCGATCGACAGCCGCGTGCGCGGGTTGAACGCGCCGACCACGACGATGGCGACCAGCGACAGGCTGACCGCACGGAACGGTGTGTAGCCCAGGACCAGCATCAGGAGGAGCGTGCCGAGCGCGGTGGCGAAGACGATCCCCTCCATGCGCGACTCTCTCAGTCTGTGCGACGCCGCGGCCGCCTCGGCGGCGCGGTCCGCCTGGGCGGTCTTGCCGCTGGCCACCTTTCGCGCGTGGAAGTGCGTGATCAGGAACAGCGAGAGGTAATACAGGAGCGCAGGAATCAGCGCCGCGCGGATGATCTGCAGATATGTGACCGGCGGGTCGATGATCTGCAGCATCATGTAGGCGCCGGCGCCCATCACCGGCGGCATGAGCGCGCCCCCGGAGCTTGCGGCCGCCTGGATGCCGGCGGCGGTGGTCGCCTTGAAGCCGGCGCTGCGCATCATCGGGATCGTGAAGGTGCCGGTGGTCGCCGTGTTGGCGACGGCGCTGCCCGACAGCGACCCCATCAGACCGCTGGCGAGCACCGCCACCTTGGCCGGCCCCCCCGGACTGGCGCCAAAGACCGACTGCGCGAAGTCGATGATGAACCGGGTCGCGCCGGTCGCCGACAGCAAGGCGCCGAAGATGACGAACAGGAACACGTAGGTGAACATGACGCCCAGCGCGACCCCGAACACGCCCTGCGCCTGCAGGAACGTCTGCGCGACGATCCGCTCGATGGAATACCCGCGGTGTGGGAACAGCCAGTCCGGCAGGCTCGGTCCGATGTAGGCATAGACCAGGAACAGCCCGGACAGAATCGGCAACGCCAACCCGAGTGACCGGCGCGCCGCTTCGATGACCAGCACCAGTCCGACCACGCCGACCAGGATGTCGGTCGAGGTCTCGAATCCGGCGCGGTTGCCCAGCGACGCGCCGCCTTGCCAGACGCGCTCGAACAGCGGCTCGGTCTGCACGATCATCCACCCGCAGCAGCCCGCCGCGAGCAGCGCCAGCAGGATGTCGGCGGCACGGGCCACGGGGTGATCCTTCAGCGTGGGGTGGACCGGAACGTTCAGGAAGCAGATCACGAGCCCCAGCAGCAAGAACACCGCAAGCTGCGACTGCGGCGAGAGCTGCGGGTAGTTGACCTGGGCCAGCGTGAACAGGCAGAGCAGGACCGACAGTGCGCGTGTGACGAACTGTCTGGGGCCGCCCGCTTCATTGCCGGGTGTCTCCACTGGCCGTGCGTGCTCGGTCATGACCCGTGTGACCCGGTCACGTGCTCACGGCCAGATCCCGATCTCCTGATAGAAGCGGATGGCGCCGGGGTGGAACTGGGTGCCGGTGTCGCGCACGACGTTGTTCGGGTTGATGGCACGGCCGGCCGCATGCCGTTCGACGACGCTCGCACGGTGCTCGTAGAGTGTCTTCGTGACGTTGTAGACGAGCTCCTCGCTGGCGCTGGCGGAGGTGATCAAGTGCATCGAGCCGACGTCGAGCCCCTCGAACGGATCGGTCTGCCCGCGATAGGTGTCGGCCGGAATGGTAGCCGGCCGGAAGAAGAGATACTCCTCGATCAGCTGTTGCTTGGCGTCCTCGTCGAACGGAATGAAGTGAATGTCCTGTGAGGCCGAGGCCTGTGTGATCGACGCGGTCGGCACCGCGCCACCGACGAACACCGCCGCCGCCGACCCGTCGGCAATCAGGTCGACCGCGCTCGCCTGGGTCACGTTCAGCGGGGTGAAGTCGTCGTAGGTGACCCCGTGTGCCGCCAGCAGCGGGCCGACAAAGAACTCGAAACCGGCGCCGGCCGGACCCACCCCCACACGTTGTCCTCGGAGGTCATCGATGGTCTCGACGCCGGACCCGGCTGGGCTGATGAACAGCGCCACGTTCGGGGCGAGGGTCATCACCGCCCGGACCGGGTAGGCCTTGTCCCAGCCCTCACCGCCACGCCCGGCGAAGTAGGTGATTGCGGCGTTCGACATCGCGAAATCCAGCTCTCCGCTGTCGAGCCGCCGGATGTTTTCCTGTGACCCGCTGGTCGCCTCGGCGGTCGTGCGCCAGCCGAACCCGGCGCCGAACTCGTTCAGTACCTCGGCGAGCGCGCTGCCGACGACGAAGAAGGCGCCGCCCGGCGGTGCGGTGCCTATGCTCAGGAACACCCGCGCCGGTGCGCCGTCACCAGACTCGCCACCGCCTCCGCCGCACGACGTCGCCGCGAGGGCGCAGACCATCAACGCAACAACCAACCACGCTCGGCGCATGCTGTCCCCAATCTCTCGAGCCGAAGCGTGCGCTTGGCTACCGCTTCGGCAAGATCCGCCGCAGCTCGCTCATCGATCGGCGAGCGACGGCGGACACCCCGCATATCAAGCCCTTGATCCTACACTAGGAAGCTGGCGGGGAACGCCGCCGTCCGGCGGCTGCCAGAGGCCAGACTGCAGACAGGACACTCGAGATCGACGGCGCAGCTGATGCGGCGCGCACCACGGGATCGCCTGAAGCCCAAGGCCTGACGCCTGCACGCCGACGTGGTGTCAGTCGGCCGGCTCCGCCTTCTCCGGCCCGAAGACCGAGAGCAGGTGCCCGTCCGGGTCGCGGAAATTGGCCGCCCACTGATCGCCGGTGACATGGCGGGGTGCGTTGAGAAACTCCACGCCTCGCGCCCTCAGTGCCGCGTGCGCCGCGGTGACGTCGGCCACCCCGAACACGATCTCGGTGCCGCCGGCGACCGGTGTCGCGAGCTTCGCGTGCGCCTCGCTCAGGGACAGCGTCACGCCGCCGGCGTTCAGGAACGCGAACCCGGGCATTTCGAACTGTACCGCCAGCCCCAGCGTGTCGCGATAGAACGCCAGCGACCGTGCCAGATCGGTCGTTCCCAGCATCACGTTGCTGATCTGCGTCAGCTTGAAGGTGCTCATGGGCCTTCCTGTGATGAAGCCGAGAACCAGAAGCCGCCGACCACCGGTCGGCCACCCTAATCCTCCTGACTTCTGACTGCTGACTCCTGATTTCTGGAAGTATCCTCCCTCTCCACCACGAACCGGCGGGCCTTCATGTCGAATCGGGGTAGCATCTCCGGCGCGACGACCCGCACCGGCACCGTCAAGCCCATCCCTTCGCGCAACGCCTGCGCGACCTGGGCCGCCACGTCCGAGTCGTCGGGCGCACGCGGGCCAAGCTCGATCTCGAGTGTCAACGAGTGCAAGGTGTCGCGGGTCGAGACCGTTGACCGGAATTCCACCACGTCCGGAAAACGGCGGACCACCGCCTCGATCGCCGTCGGGTAGACGTTGACGCCGCGCACGCTGACCATGTCATCCGTCCGCGACAGGATGCCTCCCTCGGCGCGGACCAGGGTCCGGCCGCACCGGCACGGTTCGCGGCGCAAGGTCACGATGTCCCCGGTCCGATACCGGATCACGGGGCTGGCGGTGCGACCCAGATTGGTAATGACCAGCTCTCCGGTGTCGCCGTCCGGCACCGGCGTGCCGGATGTCGGGTCGATCACCTCGCAGATGAACTCGCACTCGTTCAGATGCAGGGTGCCTGGCGCTTCCCAGCACTCGAAGCTGACGGCGCCAACCTCGGTCAGGCCATGATGATCAATGACCCGCGCGCCCCAGCCTTGCTCGATCCGCGCCCGCGTCGGCGGGATGTTGCCCCCCGGCTCGCCGGCCACGATCACGACGCGGACACTGCTGTTCGCGAGGTCGATCGTCCCGGTGGCGTGGGCCACCTCGACCAGTCTGAGCGCATAGGTCGGGGTACAGCAGACGACGGTCGGTCGCACGGTCTCGAGCAGACTCAGCCTGGTCTGGCTCGACATGCCGCCCCCGGGCACGCACAGCGCCCCGATCTGCGAGCCGGCGTCGAACGCCGTCCAGAAGCCGAGAAATGGACCGAACCCGAACGGGAAGAAGATGCGGTCCGCGGCACCGACATGCGCCGCGCGATACACCGTCTTCCAGCAGTCGAGCGTCCACTGCCAGCTCTCGTTCGTGTCGAGCCAGCGCAGCGGCCGGCCGGTGGTCGACGAGGTCTGGGAGTAGCGCGTGTAGCGGTCGAGCAGCTCGGTGTACGCAGTACCCCAGGGGGGTGAGGCGTCCTGGTCCGCGGTCAGCTCGTGCCTGGTGGTCAGCGGCAGGGTCTGGAAGTCGTCAGGGAGCCGGAGTGTGTCGAGTCGCACGCCGGCCTCGTCGAGCTTGTGTGTGTAGAACCGGTTGCGGCCGTGCACGGCGGACAGCAGCGTCCTGAGCCGTCGGTGCTGGTGCTCCAGCAGCGCCACGCGTGGCCGGCACTCGGACTCGGGTGGGACCGGGGTGGTCGGCTGGGCCATCAGCCGTCCACCTCGTCCTCGCGCTCGTCATCCACCAGGGCGGCGACGGCGAATCGATCGGCGATGTCAGCCGGGATCTCGGTGCCACGCATCGGCTCGCCGGGGCGCTTGCGCACGCACGCGACGGTCAGGGTGCCGCGCGCCAGTGTCGTCCCGTCCTTCTCGATCGTCGCGCTGTAGGAGAGGGTCTTCGGCGTCTTGCCGGTCACACGCAGCCGTACGTCGAACGTGTCCTCGAACCGCAGCGGTTTGAGAAACTCGAAGCTCGTCCCCACCCGTGGGAAGCCGACGGGTGCGCCGGGTGCCGCGATGCTCAGACCGGCGGCGCGCCACATCGCGTGTTCCGCCTCTTCCATATACCGGAAGAACACGCTGAAGTGCACGATGCCGGCCGCGTCGGTCTCGTGGAACTGCACGCGGCGAGTGAGCCGGAATTCGGTGAGTGGCATTCTTAGACGGGGCTTCGCCCCGAACCCCACGCGGACGCTCGCGGGGCCCCGGTAGCCCCACTCCGCGCCCGCGAGGCGCGCATTGTCGCGCGCCCGGGCGGGCCTTCTCGCTCTGTCGGCGTGGCCCGCCTTCCGAGACGGGGCTTCGCCCCGAACCCCACGCGGACGCTCGCGGGGCCCCGGTAGCCCCACTCCGCACCCGCGAGGCGCGCATTGTCGCGCGCCCGGGCGGGCCTTCTCGCTCTGTCGGCGTGGCCCGCCTTCCGAGACGGGGCTTCGTCCCGAACCCCTCGCGGACGCGACGCAGGGACCCCTGCAGTCCGGAGCGAGATCCCGCGTCGCACCGAGACCGGCGATGCGCCGGGCCAACAAGGCGCGTCGAGGAAGCATACAGGCAGTATGCGACCGAGAAGCAACGCCGTTGGGCCGGATGCAGCGCCGGTCGAATGCAGCGGGACTCTTGCTCCGGGCTGCCAGCCCCACTCCGCACCCGCGAGGTGCGCCGTGCGCGCCTTGGCCGTCAACTCCGGGCCCAACCTCACGGTGACGCTCAGCGACTGACCGCCGTGGGCAGGCAGCGGAACCACAGGCGCCGTGTCTGGCTCCGGTTACGTGCCCACTGCGTCCGCCGATCGGCTCGGGGACATCGAGAAGCTCCCGAGGGCGTCGAACAGCGGCCGGAGGTCCTTGTAGACGTTGCCCACCAGCGCGTCGACCAGCTGCGGCTGCAGCTCCGGATGCGCGCCGATGAACTCGCCGAAGCTGAACCTTCGGTCGTAGAACGCCATGACCAGTCGCCGGAAGCTGGCGAGTGCGTGATTGACGTCGCGCGTGTAGCCGTCGAACGTCGACGCGGTGATGTCGCCCTGGTCGAGCCCGACATGAATCGCGTCGGCTGCCAGCTCGCCGCTCTTGAGCGCCAGGAACACGCCCGACGAGAACACCGGGTCGAGAAAAGAGAAGGCGTCACCCACCAGGCAAAAGCCGTCGCCCGCCGCCTTGGTGGCGCGATAGCTGAACTCGCCCGTGACCCGCATCGGGCCCAGGTAGGTGCCGGGCGCGAGGTGGTCCCGGATCCAGCGGCATCCCTCAGCCTCGCCCCGGAAGATCGCCTCCGGGTCACGTGTCTCGCGATACAGATAGTCGTGCTCGGCCACGACACCGACGCTGACGGTGTCGTTCAGCAGCGGGATATACCAGAACCAGCCTTTCTCGGGGATGTAGGCGACCGTCGTGGCGCCCTCGTCCAGCCCGGGGTCCCTGCGCGCCCCTTTGAAGTAGGTGAAGATGGCGATCTTGTGCAGGTCCGGGTCACGTCGTTTCCACCCGAGCCGGCCAGCCAGCAACGTGTCGCGACCGGTCGCGTCGACCACCACCCTGGCCTGGTGTGTCTCCCGGTCACCACCGGCGACGTCGGCCTGCACGCCGACGACCCGGTCGCCGTCCATGAGCAGGTCTCGCACGGCGACGCCCTGACGGACCTCCGCGCCCTTGGCCGTCGCGTTCTCCAGCATCATCGCATCGAAGTCGCTGCGCAGGATCTGCCACGTGCTGGCGCATTCGTGTTTGATGGTCTCGAAGAAGTAGAACGGTTGCGAGACCTGTCCGTTGGTCGAGACGAACTGCACGCTGTGCTTGCGTGGACTGCCCGACCGCTTCAGCCAGTCGAGCACCCCAAGCCGCTCGAAGCTGAACCAGGTGTAGGGCATCAGCGATTCGCCGATGTGATACCGCGGGAACGGTTCGCGCTCGAGCAGCAGGACCCGCCGCCCGTGCTGTGCGAGCACGGTCGCGGTCGTGGCGCCGGCCGGTCCGCCGCCGATGACGATCGCGTCGTACGTCATAACTAGACGGGGCTTCGCCCCGAACCCCCGCGGGCGCGACGCGGGGACCCCGATAGCCCCACTTCGCACCCGCGAGGCGCGCCGTGCGCGCCTTGGCCGTTACCGACCGTCCACAATGAGTGCAAGCTTCTCGTTCTGGGTCCCATAACGGCCTAGCTCAATGCCGGGTGAAACCTTCCGGCTTCTTCTGACTTCTACCTTCTGACTTCTGACTTCTCCTGTTCACACCAGCGGCAACACTTCGACGATATCGCCGATTTTGGTGTCGTTACGCATGATCTCCGTGCGGCGGCCGTACAGGGTCTTCGGCTCGCGCATCCAGAACACCCCCATCATCTCGGGGTTGGGCGTGATCGCGAGGAACGCCATCGCGTGACTGACGTACTTGAAGCCGCTGTCCCGCAGGATGCGGCCGAGCGGGACCTCGTTCTTGAGGATCTGCTTCTTCAGACGCGCACCGAACCCATCCAGCTTCATCCGGATGGCGCCCATCTCGACCGGACGGCCGGTGTACTCCTGCACCAGCAGGACGCGGCGGAAATACCAGGCGCCACTGGTGAACGTCGATAGCGCGCGCAGGATCACCCGACCACCGAAATGGCGCTCGAGGGTGATCGTCATGTCGTCCTCATGCACCAGCAGCGAGCGGTACGGCATCGGGATCTCGTAGGGCGCCACGATCTTCATGGCCGGCGTCTCGACGCCGGCCCGGCGATATACGACATCGAGCGGGAAGAGCGTGTCGCGGGACGACGACCGGCGCGTCCTGCGCTGTCCGCGCGTCGTGCGGGTGGATCGGGTCGATTTGGCCATCGGGAACCGATGAAGGACATCTGGGCAGGTTGGTGGCGAAACGCGGCGAAGCCCCCGGCTTCTCCTGTCTCCGGTCTCCTGCCTCCTGCCTCCTGTCTCCTGTCTCCTGAGAGCGCAGAGCCTCTAGCAGCCCGTGGTGAAAGTCCCGCTGCATTCGGCTGGCGCTGCATCTGCCCTGCCTGTGTTGTTTCTCGGTCGAATACTGCCGGTATGCTCCCTCGTCTCGCCTTGCCAGGTCGGCGCATCGCCACCCTCGGTGCGACGCGCGACTGTCACCACGGACTACTAGGTGTACCTGAGGTTGGTGTGCTCGGGCAGGAAGAACCGGGGCAGCAGGTTGTCGACCCGCAACAACCCCTCGCGGGTCAGGGTGATCTGACCGGCGTCGGCCGCCATCAGATAGCCGTCGTCACCGAGCGACGTCAGCGCACCCGCGAAACGTTCGAGTATGTCGACCCCGTATTTGCCCTGGAAATACGACGGACGGATTGACCCAAGCTTGAGCTGGAGCACGAGCTCCCGGATCAGCCGTTCCTCGTCGGTCGGCCGGAAGCCGCGGTTCAGCGGGATCTCGCCGCGCTGGACGGCGGCGGCGTACGGACCCCATGTGTCCAGATTCTGCATGTGGACGCCGTTGATGTGCCCGAACGACGCGACACCCAGGCCGGCGAGGTCGGCGCCCTGCCAGAGCTGGTCGCGGTAGACGAACCGGGTCGTTTTCGGCGTCTTGACGGCGGTGTAGGCGCTGGTGACCGTGTAGCCGGCCTGCTCGAGTGCGTCGAAGGCCTCCTGTACCCACCGCCGCTTGGTTGGCCAGCCGGCCACCGTGTCGGTGAACTGCCCGGTGCCCTTCAGCAGGTCGCTGCTGATCGTCGTGTTGTAGGGCAGTTCCATCTGATAGATGGTCACGCTGTCGGGGTTGAGCTCGATCGTCCGCTCGACCGCCACGCGCCACTTCTCGTCGGTGTCGCCCAGCATGCCGGCGATCAGGTCGAGGTTCAGCTGCGGGAAGTCGAGCGCCTGGGCGAACGTGTAGGCGCGGAAGATCTCGGCCGAGCGGTGCGCGCGGCCGTTCAGCTCGAGCACCTGATCGTCGAAGTGTTCGAGTCCGAGGCTGAGCCGGGTGATCCCCATGTCGCGGATCGCGGCCAGCTTCGGCTCGGTCAGCGTGCCCGGCTCGCACTCGAAGGTGATCTCCTCGGCGTCCGTCCAGGGGGTAACGTGCGACAGGCGGTCGACGAGTCCCCGCAGCTGGCGCACCGAGAGGAACGACGGGGTGCCGCCCCCGAAGTAGATAAACCGCAGCGGCCGGCCGGCGATCGCGGGCTGGGTGGCATAGAGCTCCCACTCACGGCCCAGGACGTCCAGATACTCCGCCACCTCGCTCGCGTTCTTGTCGGTGTACACGCGGAAGTAGCAGAAGTGACAGCGCTTGCGGCAGAAGGGGATGTGGAGATACAGCCCGAGCGGGACGTCGGCCGGACGATGGGCGAGCGCCGGTTTGGCGTCGGTCTCGACCGCCGCCTGCGTCCATTGCGAGAACGGGGGATAGTTGGCAACGAAGTAGCTACCGACGTCGGTCTGCTCGCCCGCCGCAGTCTGCCCGCTGTCGCTCATCGATTCCACTATACACGAGCGTCACCGCCCGGTCTTGACGTCAGACGTCCGAGCCTGCAGCCTGACGCCGCAGTGTTGGGCATTTACCCAAAGCAATACACGATCCCGTCCTCGGACCCGATGATCAGCCGGCCCTCGGCGATGGCGGGCGACGCCACCAGGGGCGCCGCCGTGTCGAATTCCCATAGCTTGTCGCCGGTTGCCAGATCGAGCACATACAGGCGGCCGTCGCTCGAGCCCGCGTAGACGCGGCCTCCGCTCGTCGCGGGCGACGAATCGACCCGCGCGCGGGTCGTGAAGGTCCACCGCGACTCGCCTGTCTGCGCGTCGATGGCGTGCAACATCTTGTCGCGCCCGCCGATCACGATCATGCCATCCACGGCCAGTGCCGAGGAGTAAAAGGGAAAGTGTCGCCGCGGGTGCTCGTAGTGCCAGAGCAGCTCCTGTGTCGCGAGGTCGATCCCCAGGACCTCGTTGTCGAACGTGCCGAAGAAGACCTTGCCGTCGACGATGACGGGCGATGCTGCGGTGTACGCGCCCGCCGACAGACTGAGGACCTCGGCGCCGTCGCTGATCCGGACCCCGTGGAACAGCTCGTCACAGCCGCCGAAATAGGCGACACCGTCCCAGATTGCCGGCGTGGCGTGGACGTAGTTGAGCGTTTCGTATTTCCACAGCAACGCGCCGTCCGCGACCGCGAGCCCATACAGATAGCCGTCGTAGGATCCGATCAGCACCCGGTCGCCTATGATCACCGGCGACGACTTGATCTCGCCCAGCGTCTCGAAGGTCCAGCGGGCGGTGCCGGTCTTGGTGTCAACGGCATGGAACACGCCGGCCAGGTCGCCGATGAAGACCAGGTCGCCAGCCACCGCTGGCGAGGACTCGCCGATGCCCAGATCGCCGGTCGTGTAGGTCCAGCGCTCTTCGCCCGTGGCGAGGTCCAGAGCGATCAAGGTGCCGGCGTACGTCCCGACATACACCGTGCCGTCGGCGATTGCGGCCGACGAGTCGATCGCCTCGTCCGCCGTGTACGTCCACAGCAGGGTCAGCTCCGCCGGCAGGGTCGCGTCCGACACCCCGGTCAGGGACGGGTTGCCCCGGAACTGCGGCCAGGCGTCCGCCGGGGCGGTGGTGGCGACGCTCTGTGTGCCGTCCTGTCCGGAGGCGGGCCCCGGCAGTAGTGCGGTGACGAGCACCGACCCGTGCAACATCGTCTTCAAAAGGCGCATCGGTAGACCTCCAGGGCGTCAGCTACGGTCAAGGGTCTGGGGTTGAAGGTGCCGGTCCACTGCCGGGCAGCGTCGGCGGCCAGCAGTGACAGGTCATCCGGGTCGACACCCTCCGTTCGCAGCCGGTCCGGGAGCCCGGCGTGGCTGGCGAGCGCGCGCAGGCGCGTGGCCAGCCGCTCACCCGGGTCGCCGCCACCCGCAGCATCGACTGGCGGGAGCAGTCGCCGGTAGAGCGGTGCCGCTGTGGCGCTGTTCCACCGCACGACGTGCGGCAGCAGGATTGCCAGCGCCACGCCATGGGTGATCTGGTAGCGTGCCGTGAGCGGGTTGGCGCAGGCGTGCGCCGCGCCGAGCATCGACTGCTCGATTGCCAGCCCGGCGTAGAATGCGCCGAGGTGCATCGCGGCGCGCGCCTCGACATCATCGGGCCGGTCGATCACCGTCTCGTAGTTGGCGTCCAGCAGGCGCCACGCCTCGCGCCCGAAGCAATCGGACACCGCAGTTCGCCGGGTGGTCACCGCGGTCTCCACCGCATGCGCGATCGCATCGAATCCGGAGGTCGCCGTGACGTAGGCCGGTTGCGACAGGGTCAGCTCGGGGTCGAGGATCGCCACGCGGAACGCGGCCTTCGGGTCGCCGCAGGCCATCTTCATGTGGGTGGCGGCATCGGCGATCACCGCGTAGCTCTGGGCCTCGCTGCCGGTGCCCGCGGTCGTCGGGACACCGATCATCGGCAACATGGGCTGCGTCGCCTTGCCATAGCCTCGATAGTCTTCCATCCGGCCGCCGTTGGTCAGCAGCAGATTGATGCCCTTGGCGCAGTCCATCGAGCTGCCGCCGCCCAACCCGATGATACTGTCGATCTTGCGGGGTCGCGCCACCGCACAGCCCGCCTCGACCATCGTCGTGTCGGGGTTGACGTCGAAGTCGTGAAAGTGCACCACGTCGAGACCCGCAGCGGCGAGGTGCCGCGTGGCGAGCGCGACATGTCCGGCGGTGACCAGCCCGTGGTCGGCAACCAGCAGCGGCCGTCTGCAGCCCATCTCGGCGGCGAGGGCGCCCAGGCGACCGACCGTCCCGCACCCGAACACCAGACGGGTGCGTGGCTGATAGTCGAACGGCGTCATCACGTCCCGCTCGACGACCCTCGTGCGGGTGTCTTCGGTCGTGGACGTCGTGGTGTCCCCCGGGGCGGCAGCCATCTGCTGTATCTCGGTCATCGGGACAACATCTTCACGGTCATCCCAGGCGACAGCCGTGTGTCCTCGTGGGCCATGACGCAGCAGGTCCGGTCGGTCGCGATCGGGCCGCCACGCGACAGACCGCACTGCTTGTCCCCGGGGGTCCGGGCAGGTGCGGCGCGGGACGCAAAAAAAAACAGCATTCAGCGCATTGTGCCGACACACTCGTAGAGGGTGCCGTGGACCTTCCCGTGTGAGTACGATGCCGGGACTGACGCAGCGAACGTCTGAGCCAGGACACGAGAATCTTCGTATGGTATCAACGACATGGTGGACGGTTCCACCAGTTGGAAGACGTATCGGCGGGCCCCGGCGTTTACGTCCAGGTGGGCGGTGACGGTATGCGAACCTCGACACTGAGACGAATCGTGGCGAAGCCCACCCGCCTTTGCTCAGGCGTCGGCGGACAGACCGGCGGTTTCCTGCCTCCTGTCTCCCGTCTGCTGTAGGACAGCTGCTCTCGTGTACGAAGACCACTATCGGTTACGCCGTCAGCCGTTCAGCCCCACGCCGGATCCGGAGTTTTTCTACAAGAGCGACTCGCACCAGCAGGCGCTGGAGCAACTGCTGCAGGGCATCCGCCGCCGCGAGGGGATACTGCTGCTGACCGGCGACGTCGGGACCGGCAAGACCACGACGACTCGCGCGCTGGTCCGGCTGCTCGACAAGAACGTCTTCACGGCGCTCGTGCTCAACCCGTTCGTGAGCGAAGACGAACTACTGCGGGTCCTGCTCCAGGACTTCGGGGTCGTGTCAGACAGTCGTGCGTTGCAGGACGCTGGCCGACAGAGCCTGGTCGAGACGTTGAACCGGTTTCTGCTGTCGCTGGCCGCGGTCGGAGCCAGCGCACTGGCGGTCGTCGACGAAGCGCAGAACCTGACGGCGCCGGTGCTCGAACAGCTGCGTGTGTTGACCGGGCTCGAAACCGACCAGCAGAAGCTGCTGCAGATTCTCCTGGTCGGTCAGCCGGAGCTCCAGACGATGCTCGCGTTACCCGAGATGCGGCAGCTGAACCAGCGCATCGCCCGGCGGTGCACGCTACGTCCGCTCACACGCGACGAGGTCGATCAGTACGTCGGGTTCCGGGTCCGGCTGGCCGGTGGCGCCTGGGAGACGATCTTCACGCGACGGGCGCTGGATCTGATCTACCAGGTCAGCGAGGGGGTCCCTCGGAAGATCAATCTCGTCTGCGACCGGTCACTCGAGATGGGGTTCGCCGCTCTGAGTCTGACGATCGACGAGGCGCTGGTGGCCAAGGCGGCCGAGGCGCTGGAGTTCACCCGTGCGGACCGCGACGCGATCCCGTCAACGAGACGGCGGCCCCGGCCCGGTCGCTTCGTGGTTGCGCCCCAGACCAAGCGCTCGATGGCGGCGGTTGCCTGTGGGGGGGTGGCGGGTGTCGGGCTTGGTGCGGCGCTGACGCTGTTGGCGGCGTGGTCGCCGAGCGCGGGGCCAGGCGACCCGCCGGTGCCCCCGATCCTGGCCACGCTGGCCCTCGCGCAACCGGTCGATCTGGCCGCGGCCGCCGAGCCCGGAGCGGGCACGAGCGTCCAGGTCTGAGCGATGTTCTGAGCCTCGAGTCGGCCTGGCGCGAAGGTCAGGCCGATCGCCAGAACGGCGGCGGCCAGTAGTCGTACGAATCGCATGGTTCCCTCCTGGGTCATGGAAAGCGGGCCGCTCCCTGGGGCGGCGGTGAGATTTTGACGCTTTGCTGCGCGACGGGGGGGAAGATTAGGGGGCGCCAGCGCGCGCTGTCGAGGGTCATGCAGATGGCTCGGGTGTGCCCCTGAACCGCGGATCGCCAGATCATGCGGCATGGTCCGAGAAGAGCTGCGGCCGGAACGTAGGCGAGGACGGGACGGTACTCCAGAGGGAGTTCTCGACCTCCCCTCACCCCGACCACCGACTATGCGCACGACTTCGACATTTCTCGCGCTGGCCGCCGTTTCCACCGTTCTCTCCGCGTGCGAGCGGCCCCCGGCGTGGGGTGAGTTCAACCACATCATCGTCGGCACGTCGGAGGAGCAGTGGGCAGCCGTCTCGGACCTGGTGGAGTCGGCCCTGGAGGCCAGGATCATCACGGTGCGCGCCGAGAAGACCTTCGTGGTCACACATCAGGATCCCTTCCGACCCGAGTGGGCGAGGCTACGGCGCTTTCGGCAACTGCTCCTCATCGGAACGACCGACGACCCCTGGATGACCGAGGCGCTGGCCCTTGCCAAGCGCACCTCGTTCGACCCCCCGGAGATCTTCCAGGTGCAAGACGTGTGGGCCAGGGGTCAGACCGCCACCGTTCTGCTGTTGACGTCCGGGGACGCCGCCGAGGCGGAGCCGCTCATGGAGGCGCTCCACGACCTGCTGGACAGGCAGTATCGCCAGTGGGTGCGGAGCCGGATGTTCATGACGGGCTTGAACGAGGCGCTGGCCGATTCGCTCTGGGACATCGCCCAGTTCAGCATCGTGCTCCCCCGGCTTTACCAGCATAGGCACGTGGACTCGGTGTTCATCTTCCGGAACGACAATCCGGATCCCACCGAGCTCATCCGACAGATCACGGTCACCTGGCGGACGTATTCACCCGAGGGTATTACCGAAGATGAGCTGCTGGCATGGCGTCAGGAGGTGGTCGACCGACACTTCAGCTATCCGCAGGTTCTGGACCTCGAGCTGGCTCAGACCCGCCGGCTCCAGCAGGGCGACATCATCATGGACGAGATCCGCGCCGTCTGGGCCAACCCTCCCGAAGACGCCTTCCCGGCGGGCGGACCCATGATCACGCGCTCCATCCCCTGCCCACACCAGGGGCGGGACTACCTGGTCGACGCCTGGCTCTACGCACCGAGCAGAGACAAGTACCAGTACATCTTGCAGCTCGAGACCATCCTGAATTCGTTCCGCTGCAGCGCCCGCAGCGAGCTGGCTTCGGCAAGCCTCTGAGGCGAGCAGTCGCGCCCCGTCCCATCATTCGGCCAGCACCCTCACCGGATCCACCTTCGTCGCCCGCCGGGCCGGTAGATACGTGGCAAGGGCCGCGGCGGCAACGAGGAATCCAGCAACTCCTAAGAGCGTCCAGGGGTCGGTAGGGGAGATCCCGAAGAGCAGACTGCCCAGCGCGATGCGGGTCAACAGGTTGGAACGACGCTGTCCGCCTGCCCCTCACCCTCCGTCACACTCCCCCTTGCGTCCCT
>JADFPE010000321.1 GCA_022562495.1 Acidobacteriota bacterium | reverse complement strand
GCTACCGTAATTATGACCGGGGCCACTTAGTAGCCCGCCGAGCGGGCAGGAGGCCGCGGCCGCTGGATGTAGTGGATGTAGAATGAAGAGCGTGCGCGTCGCTGTCGCCGGGCTCCATCACGGGCGAACCTGGACGGGACTGGACGGCGAGACAGGAGGGGTCACATGAAGGGTCGATTTCTCGTGGGTGTGTTGAACGTCATCGCGCTCGTCGTGCTGGTGCCGCTGGGCGCCGCTGGTCAGACCACGCCCCGAACCCCGTGGGGTGATCCGGATCTGCAGGGGACCTACACGAACAAGACCACCACTCCCCTGCAACGACCCGAGGACCTGGCGAATCGTGAGTTCCTGACCGAGGAAGAGGTCGCCAACCGCGAGCGGGCGGCGCTCGACCGGAATGAACAGCTCCTGCAGGCGGCGGCGCGGAGAACGACGGCCGGCGGCAACGTGGGCGCCTACAACAACTTCTGGTTGGACGGGGGGACGAGACCCACCGGGCGCACTTCCCTGATCTTCGATCCGCCCACTGGGAGACTTCCGGCCATGACACCGGAGGCCGAGCGGATACGCACCGACGCCCGGCGGGCGCGCGCCGAGGCCGACACATGGGAGGACCTCGAGCTGAACGATCGGTGCATGATCTGGCAGGCCGGTCCGCCGATGCTGCCGAGCGCCTATAACAACAACTTCATCTTTCTGCAGACGCCGGACTATGTGGCGATTCAGGTGGAGATGATCCACGACACCCGCATCATCCCGCTGGACGGGCGTTCCCATCTGCCATCGAACGTCCGACAGTGGAACGGCGACATGCGGGGGCACTGGGACGGTGACACGCTCGTCATCGAGACCACGAATCTGCGCAGGACCGAAGCGAACGCGGCGGCCGCCGGCGGCGACGCGATCCTGCTCCGGGCGGCCAACGGCCGGTCGGACGACACCGTGACGGTGATCGAGCGGATCACGCGGGTCGACGCCGACACGCTCAACTACCAGTTCACCATCGAGGACCCGACCACCTGGACAACGCCCTTCTCAGGCGAGTTCCCGATGCGGCGGCTGGCCGCGGACGAGCTGCTCTACGAGTACGCCTGCCATGAGGGTAACTACAGCATGGAGGGTATTCTGGGCGGCGAGCGTGCCCTGGAGCAGGCTGCGGCCAGCGCCGCGCAGACCGGGTCGAGGTAGCCCGAACCGGGCGGCGTCGTCGGGCACCACCGACCAGTCGAAGTGGTAGTGCTTCTGCTCCTTCTTGACGGCCCACACGCCCTAGTCCTGGGCGCACTTGTGCCGACATCCGTGGGGCAAGGCTTCAGCCTTGCCTCGCAGGCCTGCTGGCCCGCGCCACATCCTGCAACCCACATGAGCTGCGAGTGTGGTGTCCTGGCGCGCGGCCGGGGCGCTCGGCAGGAGCACGCTCCGGAACACAGAGGCGGACCACCGCACCGAGCGACTATGCCTCGGTGCGGCGTGACGTCGTCTGCACCACAAGAAGAGGCAGAAAACCTGGCCTGGCGGGGGCGTGGAGGGTGTATAAAGGACCTTGCATACCGCCGTCAGAGGGGTCACCCGGTTGAGGAGGGAAAACCGAATGCTGAATCCACCGACAGCGTGGATGTGCCGCTGGACGGCAGCGGGTGTGCTGGCACTCGCCGGGTTCGTGGGCACTGTCGCAGCCCGCGGTGAGAGCCCCGCTGCATTCGACCGGAGCTGCATCCCGGCTGACGGCGTTGCTTCTCGGTCGAATACTGTCCGGTATTCTCCCTCGTCGCGCCTTGTCAGCCAGGCGCATCTCCGGTCTCGGTGCAACGCGGGGTCTCACGGCGGACTGCTGCGCGCCCAGCAACGCCCCGGCGGGGTGAGCGTGCCGACCGATGAGGCGCCGCACAACGCCCTGGTCAACCAGTATTGCCTGTCCTGCCACAACAGCAGGACGCAGACCGCGGGACTCGCGCTCGACACGATCAGCGCAGAGGACCTGGACGCCAACTGGGAGGCGTGGGAGAAGGTCGTCCGGAAGCTGCGCGCACGTCAGATGCCGCCGGCCGGCGCGCGGCGGCCTGACGAAGCCACCTACCAGGCCGCGCTCGCCTCGCTCGAGACGTCGCTGGACAGCGTGGCTGCAGCGACGCCGAATCCAGGCCGCACTGATACGTTCCGGCGGCTCAACCGCACCGAATACCACAACGCCATCCGCGACCTGCTCGCGCTGGAGGTCGACGTCGCGTCCCTCTTGCCGGGCGACGCGTCCAGTTACGGATTCGACAACGTGACGGTCGGCAATCTGTCCCCCACCTTGTTGGAGCGCTACGTCTCGGCGGCGGAGAAGATCAGCCGGCTGGCGGTCGGGCGAACCGGCCGCGCGCCCGGTGGCACCACGGTCCGGACCCGACCGGATCTGACGCAAGAGAAGCATCTCGACGGGCTGCCGGTCGGCACCCGCGGCGGCGTCGTCGTTCCCTACACCTTCCCGGCCGACGGTGAGTACGACATCACCATTCGGCTGGCGAGAGATCGGAACGAGCACGTCGAGGGAATGAGCGAGGCTCACGAGATAGAGCTGTTGTTGGATCGGGAGCGGGTACATGTCTTCACGGTGGAACCACCGGCCTCCAGGGTCGAGAAGGTTGCACTCAACTACCAACCATCGCAGGACAACCTGGACGCTCATCTCAAGATCCGCATTCCGGTGACCGCCGGCCCACATGCACTCGGCGTCACCTTTCCCCAAAAGCCTTGGGTGTTGATCGAAACGGCTCGTCAGCCCTATGAGTCGCACTTCAACTACTATCGCCATCCGCGCGTCCAGCCGGCTGTTTACTCGGTTTCGATCGTCGGTCCCTACGATGCCGTGAGAACCGGGGACACGCCCAGCCGCCGTCGCATTTTCACCTGCCGGCCGCAGAGACCGGATGACGAAGATGGCTGCGCCAGAGAGATCCTCGGAACTCTCATGCGCAGGGCTTATCGACGACCCGTGGCCGCTGAGGAACTGCAAGGACCCTTCGAGCTCTACCGCAGCGCACGCGAAAAAGAGGGCTTCGAAGCGGGCATCGAAATGGCTCTGGCCGCGGTCCTGGTGAGTCCAGAGTTCCTGTTCCGAATCGAACAAGCCCCTGCCGGCCTCGCGCCGCACACGCCCTATCGCATCAGCGATTTGGAGCTTGCCTCGCGCCTGTCGTTCTTTATATGGAGCAGTGCACCGGACGATGAGCTGTTGGACGTGGCCACTCGGGAAGAGCTCACCAAGCCTGCGGTGTTAGAACAACAGGTGCGGCGAATGCTGGCGGATCCTCGGGCGCTCAATCTGGTGACCAACTTCGCTTCGCAGTGGCTCCACTTGCGAAATCTAGAAGCGATCACGCCGGACAAGCGGATCTTTCCGGACTTCGACGACAATCTGCGGCAGGCGTTTCGGCGGGAGACGGAGCTCTTTGTCGAGAGCATCATTCGAGAGGACCGCAGCGTGCTCGAGCTGCTGAGTGCGAACTACACGTTCCTCAACGAGCGACTCGCCCGACACTACGGTGTCCCGCACGTGTACGGCAGCCGGTTCCGTCGAGTCGAGTTCGGAGAAGGCGGTACGCGTGGAG
>JADFPE010000096.1 GCA_022562495.1 Acidobacteriota bacterium | reverse complement strand
CAGTTTGCTCGACTGTTGCGGACTCCGTCGGTCGTTGTCTCGTTTCGATCACAATACTTCCTCAGCCCCATGTCATCAGACATGCGAGCGCCTATGTGAATTGTCGGTCGATTGGGGTCGCTGTATTAGGGGATTCCCTGATAAGCCCGGGTTCTGAGTTGGAACCGATGCTGCCTGCTATAATAGCGGCGAATTCATGGCTGCATCCCGCGCCACCACCGAGGCCGCGTCTTGGCTTGCTAACTTGACTGACGCCCGTATCGTCGCCGGCGCGCTGCCCAGCGACAGTCCGCCCTGAGTGACGCGTCGAGTCACAGAGCCGCAGACGGCGCCCGTCCTGAAACAGCAGCTGGCGAAGTCTTCCGGCTCTCTCCTGTCTTCTGTCTCCTGTCCTCTGAATGCTGGAGCATTCGCGCTCTTACACGTCCAGCGTCTCGGCCTCCTCGGCGCGGTCCATGATGAAGCGGAAACGGGCCGAGGCATCCCGGCCCATCAGACCGGCGATTACGCGGTCCGTCCGGATCTGATCTGCGATCTCGACACGTAGCAGACGCCGCGTCCCGGGGTCGAGTGTCGTCTCCCACAGGACCTTCGGCATCATCTCGCCCAGTCCCTTGAAGCGCGTCACCTCCGTCCGGACACGTCCGTTGCCGCGTTCGATGTCGGCGAGGAGCGCGTCTCGCTGGCGGTCATCGAGCGCCCAGAAGGTCTGCTTGCCGGCGTCGATCCGGTAGAGCGGCGGCTGGGCGAGATAGACCTTGCCGTTGGCGATCAGCTTGGGGAGGTACCGGTAGAAGAACGTGAGCAGCAGCGTCGCGATGTGGTTGCCGTCGGCGTCGGCGTCGGCCAGGATAATGACCCGGTCGTAGCGGAGCCGACCGAGCTCGAAGTGCTTGCCGAGCCCGCAGCCGAGTGCGGTGACCAGGTCGGAGAGCTCTTTGTTCTCGAGCACCTTGGCGAGTGGCGCGCTCTCGACGTTGAGCACCTTCCCGCGCAGCGGCAGGATCGCCTGATGCACCCGGTCGCGGCCCTGCTTGGCCGAGCCGCCGGCCGAGTCGCCCTCCACGATGAACAGCTCGCTGCCGGCCGACCCCGGCGCGGTGCAGTCGCTGAGCTTGCCTGGGAGGTTCAGCCGGTTCGACGTGGCGCTCTTCCGCGATACCGCTTGCTGCGCGGCGCGGCTGGCCACCCGCGCGCGAGCCGCCAGGATGATCCGCGCCACGACCGCCTCGGCCACGCTGATGTTGTGGTTCAGCCAGTGCTCGAGCGACGGCCGCACGAGCCCGTCGACCACCGCCATCAGCTCGGGGTTGTTGAGCCGGTCCTTGGTCTGCCCCTGGAACTGCGGGTCCGGCACGAAGAGGCTCAGGACCCCGACGATCCCCTCCCGGATGTCGTCCGTGGTCAGGGTCACCCCTTTCGGGGTCAGCCCGTGCGTGTCGATGAAGTTGCGGATCGCCTTGCCGATGCCGGCCCTGAGCCCGTTCTCGTGTGTGCCCCCCGACCCGGTCGGGATGCCGTTGGCGTAGCTGCGGAGGTGCTCGTCGGTCGACTCGGTCCACTGCAGCACCACGTCGAGCCGGGTGCTGGTGGGCTCGTGGTCTCTCGTCAAGGTGAACGGCTCGTCGTGGACCGGGGTCGCGCTCCGGTCGTGGAGAATGTGCCGCAGATAGTCGGCGAGTCCCTCCTCGTGGCGGAACACATGCGTCTGTCCGGCCGTCTGGTCCTCGAAGACCACCGTCACGCCCTTGTGCAGGTAGCTGGTGACGTTGAGCCGCTCGGCGATCAGGTTGGCGTCGAACGTCGTCTTCGGGAAGATCGTCGCGTCCGGGCGGAAGAACACCGTGGTGCCGGTGCCTCGCGCCGCGCCGACGCGTCGCAGCGTGCCGACCGGCTGGCCTTGCGTGAAGCGCTGCTCCCACCGCGCGCCGTCGCGTTTCGAGGTGGCGACGAGCTGCTTCGAGAGCGCGTTGACCACGCTGGCGCCGACCCCGTGCAGCCCCCCAGCGGTCCGGTAGGTGCGGTGCTCGAACTTGCCCCCGGCGTGGAGCGTCGTGAAGATGACCTCGAGCGCGCTCCGCTTGCTCTTCTTGTGGGTGTCAACGGGAATGCCGCGGCCGTCGTCGGTGATCGTCACCGAGGCGCCGTCGGCGTGGAGCGTGACGCCGATCTGCGAGGCGTGCCCGTTCATCGCCTCGTCGACCGCGTTGTCGAGGATCTCCCAGACCAGGCGATGCAGCCCGGGCGGTCCCACGCCCCCGATGTACATGCCGGGACGCCGACGGACCGGCTCGAGTCCCTCGAGGACGGTGATGTCCTTGGCGGTGTAGCTTTTCGCCATCGGTGTCGAATGGTTCCTGGTCAGGCTGGCCGCTGGCGGCGGGACCGAAATGCGTAGTGTAGCACGCAGGTTTTTCCCGCCCCGTGCGTCACATCCCTGCAAGCGCGGCAAAGACGACCCCGATCCGATCGACGCGATCCCGCTGTCTTGTCCTCCAACAACATCCCATCCTCATCGACTCTGGTGTCCTGGTGCCGGCTCGCGTGCCGCCGCCGCTCCCGCCCGCGCGCTCGTCGAGCTCGCGGACCATCACCAAGCGCTCGTAGGTGGCCGCCTGGATGCGCGCTGTCAGTTTGGCAACCTCCTGTTTCAGCGCCGGCCGAACTGGCCCGCGCCGGCGTCCGCTGCAAACCACGGTTTGACATCTCTTTCGAATGGCACACCAACGCCTCTCTAGACTCCTGGATGATGGTGAATGACACCTCAGTCGGATGATCGATCAGCTTTCTGCAGTTCCGTAGTATTGGCAACCTGGATCGACGTGGCCAGCTTGATCGCGGCTATGCCTGCTATGCCGATTACCAGCGCCTGAATCGGCGAGATCTGTCCCGTAGTCAGGAGGACGCCGACACAAAGTCCCAACAAAACGGACAGCACAAGCCACAGTTTCCCGAGAGTTCGCGGCTTGATGTGCGCCCGGCAGTGACGGCATCGAAAGCGCAATAACGTTGGCGTCAGGAACAGATGTGCAATGGAGAGTTCTTGGTGACACGCCGGGCAAGGCAGCACGGATTTCACGGCTTTGTCGCTCCTTCTTGTGACTCAAAGAGGCGCCGCAGACCCATGGGCGCGAATCGTTGCCGATCAGTTCGAGCCGCTCTTCGCGTAGTCGTCGCCGCACGCATCGGCGCCGATCTCGGGTAGCGGAAACGGTCCACAGTCTCGGCTCGAGTGAGACCCATTGCAATGATTGACGTACCGAATCTGCTGACCCGCCACCACCGCCAGAGGCAGTGCGTTCCGGTCCGCCTGATCGGGGTGTCCAGCGCTGAACCCACCAGTCTGCTCCGCGAAGATGTTCGACCTCGGCCGCAACTGATTTCTTTGCGTCTCCCCGGAGACCTCACGCACGCAGTAGGTGGTTAAGGTGTCGTGCTGCCTTGCAGCGGGCGGGTTTGATGGCCGCTCCTGACCAATTGTCGCGAAGCCCATTACAGTCGCTTCCACGATACCCGCCGCCCTGATCTGCCCTTCCGTCGGTCAGGATCTTCTGCTGTCTAACGTCTACGCTTGAGCAGCGCGGCGAGCCAGAGCGGTTCTGGGGGCTCGCCGCGTCTGTTCCAAGGATTGTTAGCCCGCTAGTTGTTCAACCGTTCCCGGCAGATTGCTCACGGTCAGGTGATCGAGCTGTACCTTGAGGCTCGCGTTGTCGATGTCGATTCCGACGAGGTTTCCCTCCTGATCGTAATCAAGGACCACGCCGTCGGAG
Organism: Acidobacteriota bacterium; assembly: GCA_022562495.1. Classification (GTDB taxonomy): domain Bacteria; phylum Acidobacteriota; class Vicinamibacteria; order Vicinamibacterales; family UBA8438; genus NP936. The sequence goes on along the minus strand of JADFPE010000096.1, from coordinate 13,130 downwards.
ATCTCCCGGCTTTCGGCGCTCGGGCGCTCCGACAGGTCGATGTAGAGCGAGTCGGTATCGGGAAAACAGTTGACCTTCATGGCTTGAACCGCCTATCGACGAAAGCGTTGTGAACTGTCCGTTTGTCTGCGAGGGTAATCACCCGCAGGTATCGCCCTTCGAGTTCAGGCACCTCGCCCCAGAACCGATGTCGGTTGTGCTCTTGCGGCTCAGAGCGAAGCGGTCGTTCAACGACTCGGATGCACCATTCTTTGCGTAGGTACGGCCGTTTCGGGAACACGGCATTCTCGAAATAGTCAGTGAATGCATATTCTGCCACACGATCAGGACACCCGAAGCGGTCTCGAGCACGGCGGCGAACCGTCGGTCCTTGCCCTGGGACCGGTCGGAGCCACTCGGGCGGAACCTGACGGCTCGAGACTTTGGCAGGCCGTTGTCGGGATGCCTGCAGCTGTCATTCCGCTTCTGGCGCGAATTCGGTACGACCCAAGGCAGGCCGACGGGCGAGACATCCTCGCAACAGTCCATTGCCCAGTCGTTTCCCGAGGCTCGATGACGCTCAGCCGGATCAGTTCCAGCGTTTCGTAGTTCATCGTGGTCTGGGTGGTCGCAAGGTCCTTCATATTTCATCTGTCTAACGTCGCGATTGAGCAGCAGCGGCGGAGAGGGTGACACACCGCAGTCGCTGTCTGCTCCAATCGATGGTTAGCTGGATTGATTCGTCGTAATTCGTAATTCGTCCGGACTATGCCACCTCAGCAGTCGCCAAACGACGGTTCACGACCTGCCAAAACGTCCTGATCGCCTCAGGCCGTCGGTCGAAAAAATCCTCGAAGAACCCCGGTTCGTTGAGTGGTGCAGGATAGGCGTATCGTTCCCCGTCTGCTCCGGATTCGGACACCCAGTCGTCCGGCTCTTTGCGGTCGGCAATGCGAAATAGATTCGGCGGATACAGATAGGGCCGCCCCGCGTCGTTTAGGAGTCGATATTCGTTCCCTTCTATTCCGATAACGACATACGGCTGACCCACCGTCAAGTCAGGATACCTCTTGGCGCTGCGTCTGAGCTTTACAATCATGATTGATCCAGCGAGAGGTGTTTGATTTCGACTCTCCCGATACCGGGATGCTCGTACCAATGGTATTCGAACTGCTCACCGGCGACCTCGATTGTGGGACTACTCTTCTTCACCCATCTCGATGCTCTGCCGCCGTAACGCCCGACAAGACGGTCAACTTCCCGAATGCGTCTACCCTTCGCGATGACGCGAGCTTGGGCGAGGAGCCGACGGGTCAATTTGGGGGTGGTGCCATTGTCCACGTCTCACCGCAGTCGCTGTAATGTTCTAAATGTCGCCGCTCTTCGTCGTTCGTGCGGTGGTTCTCGCCAGCTAACGTTGTATAACCCGCCAGCGCCAATTCGTGGCACTTGCTCGCGAAACGCCTCGATCCTCGCGAGAAAACTATGTCGTGTTTGGAATTCTGACTGGGTGACCGGTGATCAGTCAAGTGCAATCGGCACTTGGGTTTACTGGATTCCGACGTTCCACGATCCGTGAAATGGCACTGGCGTGATAACCACGAGATGCCGTAGATATGTTGCGTGCGCCATTTGCTCGGGTCGGCGTCAACCCACGATTCCCGTTGGCGATGGCGAGGTCAGAAGAAGCGGTGGGTACTCGTGGCGCCGACCCGACAACCTGCTGTTGTTCCATGACTTACCGTGCGAGTGCGGAGATGGCACGCAGATTGCCGTGAGGTGGGTCCGGGTGGACCATGCGTGAGATCGAGACGTCGCTCCAGCCGTTCGGGGAGTTCCTGCTCGAGGCGCGGTTGGTACGAGAGAAGGCGGCGCCGCATTGCGTGCGCTGGGTGCGCCGATTCCTGATGCGACAGGCGTCGGACGAACCCCTGGCGGACCAAGTGCGGCGGTTCTGTGAGGACTTGGAACGCAACGGCCGAGTCTAGGATTGGCAGGCTCGGCAGGCCGAGCAGGCCCTGCGGATGTTCTTCGTCAACTTCCTGAAGCGAACAGACTGGCATCGCCGGTCGGCCGGCGCCGTCGTGGACGAGCAGGGCCGAACGAACCCCCTGGCGGCGCTGGAGGAGCTACGACGGCGCATCAGGACCAGGCACTACTCCTACCGCACCGAGCGCACCTATCCGGAGACCGCAAGGCTGCTGGGCGGCATGCGTGGGAAAACCTGGCTGATGGCCGCGCTGATTTACGGGGAGGGTTGCGGGTCTCGGAGTGCTGCCAGCTGCGTGTGAAGGACATCGACTTCGATCAAGGGTTGGTCTTCGTTCGGAGTGGTAAAGGGAACAAAGACCGGTCGACGCTGTTGGCGGAAGTGGGCCGAGACGAACTGCGGGCTCAGTTGCAAGGTTCCGAAGCGCTCTACCGGGCAGACCGCGACTCGGGCCTCGCAGGCGTGTGGATGCCGGATGCCCTGGAACGCAAGTATCCGAACGCGAGCCAGGAGCTGGCGTGGTTCTGGGTCTTTCCAAGCCAGACGCTGTCAACCGACCCTCGGGCCGGGATGGTGCGCCGTCACCACGTCCACGACTCGGTCGTCCAGAGGGCCGTCAAGGCGGCAGCCCGCAGGGCGCAGATCCACAAGTCGGTCTCGGTACACACCCTGAGACATAGCTTTCCGACGCACCTGCTGCTCAATGGCGTGGACATCCGGCAGATCCAGGACTACCTGGGTCACGCAAACGTCGAGACGACGATGATCTACACGCACGTCGTAAAGGAACTCCGCAATCCGGCGCGAAGTCCGCTCGACTTCCTCGAGGGCGACGAGGACCGATACATTGGCGGGTCGGGCGGTCAGGCTCAGCCGTGACCGCCTCGGGCAGCACGGTCGAGCGTGGTATCCCTGGCCTGATACACCTCGCCCATGCCGCCTTCGTCGACCTTGGCGGAGACCTTCGTAGAACCGAGAGTGGAGCCCGCCGCAAACCGTGCTCACGAGCGCCGCCGGCATCACGGTGTTCATCCAGAGCCGACATGGCACGAAGGGCAACTTCGAGCGCGTGACGCCGCTCGCCGCGCGCAGGCTGTCCCATGTCACACGCGACAACGATCACCCGACGACGCCTTGGAACCCACCGGTCGAGTTCGGCAGCGGGACCGTGAGCGCCGTCGCGCTCATTCATGCCCCGGGCCGTGTCAACGACTTTGAGACAAATGGATCAGTTTGAAATTGCCTATCCTTCAAGACAGCGCCGCGGCGGCTCTCTCTACAGGATCTGGCGCGGTCAAGTCGATAGGGAGGCGTTGACGTCAGCCCCCATCGAGGGACGCAGTGCCATCGTAGACGGGGCTACTCGGCGCGGAGAGAATCTATCGGATTCAGCCGTGACGCCCGGCGCGCCGGCAGATAGGCGGCTGCCCGCAAGGCGAAGCTCCACACGCTCGTTTCCGTACACACCCTGAGACACAGGTCCGACGCACCTGCTCCTCGACGGCGTGGACATCAGGCCGATCCAGGCGTTGCTGGGGCACGCGACTGTCGAGACGACGATGATGTGCACCCACGTCACCACGCACCTGCCCTGTCCGGCGGCCTCAGTCGCCGACGGTGGGCACGGTGACCGGTGGGGGGATCACGCGGGTGAATTGCCCGCGTTGCAGCAGCTCCCGGCCCTTCCCGCCACGGCCGGTGACCCCGTACTTGGCCGTGCTGATGGTTTGGCTGGCGCCGCGAGTGGTCTCGACCGTCAGGAGGTCCCGGTCACCGGTGGAGGCGATGAAACCCAGCACACGGTCGGCTCCCCGCGGCAGCTTGATCAGGATCACGCCCTTGCCGGGCCCAGACAGGAAGTTGATGTCGCTCGCGACGCAGAGCATCGCCCGTGCCTGCGCCGTCGCGGCGATGATGACCTCGTTGCCGGTCGTGCGGGCGACCCCGATCACCTCGGCGCCGGCGGTCGGCCGTGCGAACCGGCGGCCGGCCCGTGTGCTTGGGTTGAGCACCGGCTCGAGGCTGAACCGCAGGCTGTAGCCGTCGCTGGTGACGGCGACGGCGTGGACCGGTGGGGCGTCGCCCTCGCGTCGGGCCGTGATGTTCGGAGTGGTGCGCGGGTCGAGACTCAGCGCCGCCACGATGCGCTCGCGGTCCTTCAGCTTGAAGAGCCGCTGGATCGGCTCACCGTGCCCGGTCGTGGGGGGCACGTCGGCGATCCGCGCGGTGTAGGCGATGCCGAAGCTGCTGAAAAAGACCACCGTGGCGCGCGTGCTCCCGGCGAGCACCGCCAGCAGCGCGTCCCCCTCGCGCAGGCGGGTCGTGCTGACGTCACGCACCTCCTTCTGCCGCTTCACCCAGCCGTCCGTCGTGACGAGCACGATGGCCTCCTCGGCCACGATGAAGTCGTCGGCGCTGTACTCGACCTCTTCCTCGGCGCTCTCGATCAGGGTCCGGCGCGGGTCCGTCTTGGCGTGGCCGTACGTCTGCTGCACTTCGCGGATCTCCTCCCGCACCAGCGTCCACCGCTTCGCCTCCTCCTCGAGCAGCCCGCCGATCTGGCGGGCACGCGTGCGTTTGCCGGCCAGCTCCTCACGGATGACCAGGATCTCGAGTCGGGCTAGCCGATACACCTTCAGCTCGAGGATCGCGTCGGTTTGCTCCGCGTCGAGTGCGAAGCGTTTCATGATCCGGGCGGCCGCATCCACCTTGCCGTCGGACTGGCGCACGAGACGCAGCACCGCGTCCAGCGCATCGAAGACGATTTCGAACCCCTCGAGAAGGTGGATGCGGCGCCTGAGCGCGGCGAGCTCGTGTTCCAGACGCCGGGTGACGACATCGAGCCGGAACCGCAGGAAGTGCCACAGGAGCTGGTGCAGATCCAGTCGTTCGGGCCGGCCGACCTCTGGTTGCTCGGTTGGCACCAGGCAGGTCAGGTTCACGGCGAAATTCGTCTGTAACGGCGTGTGCTTGCACAGATACGCCATCACCATCCGCTCGTCGGCGTCGCGCTTGAGCTCGAGCGCGACCCGGACCTCGTCGGTGGACTCATCCCTGACGTCGACGAGCGGGGGCAGCTTGCGCGCAAGAATCACCTCGGCGATCCGCTCGACGAGCTGCGCCTTGTTGACCATGTAGGGGATGCTCGTGATGTGGATGGTCTTGCCGCCGCGGGTCGTTGGCCCCGGTGTCCAGGTGGCCCGCAGCCGGATGGTCCCGCTGCCGGTTGTGTAGATCTGCGTCAGCTCGTCCGGCGTGTTCAGGATCTGCCCACCGGTTGGGAAGTCCGGTCCCTTGACATACGCGCAGAGTCGGGCGCTGTTCAGCTCCGGGTTGTCGAGCAGCTTCAGCAGCGCCGTGCAGATCTCCCCGGCGTGATGCGGCGGGATGTTGGTCGCCATGCCGACCGCGATGCCGGTCGCGCCGTTAATCAACAAGTTGGGCAGCCGCGCCGGGAGTACGACCGGCTCCACCTTCGTGCCGTCGTAGTTGGGCCGGAAAGGCACGGTGTCCTGGTCGATCTCGCCCAGCAGCTCCGCGCTCGGCGGGGCGAGACGGCATTCGGTGTAACGCATCGCGGCGGCGCGGTCGCCGTCGAGCGACCCGAAGTTGCCGTGCCCGTCGATCAGGGGATAGCGCAGCGCGAACGGCTGCGCCATGCGCACGAGCGTGTCGTAGAGCGCGACATCGCCATGCGGGTGGTAGCTGCCCATCACGTCGCCGACCACCTTGGCCGACTTGCGGGGTTTGGCGTCGGTGCCGAGCCGTTGTTCCCACATCGTGTAGAGAATGCGCCGTTGGACCGGTTTCAGGCCGTCGCGCACGTCGGGCAACGCGCGCGACGTGATCACCGACAGCGCGTAGTTCAGATACCGGCTCTCGGCGGCGTCGATCAGATCGACGGTTTGCTCGCGGTCCGGCGCGGTGGTGCCGGTGCCCGCGTCGGGCCCGTCGAAGAGCGGTGCGTTGCGGCGTCTGCGTCGTTTTGCCACGCGTCGTAGCAGGTGACTGAGCACATGGCGAAGCCCTCCGGCGTCTCCGGTCTCCGGCCTCCTGCCTCCAGTCTCCTTCGGGGTTGCTCAGTGTCCTCGGTTCGCGTCCAGCAGATGAAGGAGCTCGCCGAGCACCATGGCGGTGGCCCCCCAGACACGCTCGCCATGCAGCTCGAAGTAGGGAACGGTGATTGCCTCGTTCCCCCGCCAGCGCCGCCCGTGCCGCAGCCGTTCTGGGTCCTGGAGCTCGTCGAGCGGGATCTCGAGAACGTGGGCCACTTCGGCCGCCGCCGGCACCAGCGTCGGACGCCGGTCCAAGACCGCCAGCACCGGGTGGAGCGCGTAGTTGCTGACCGGGATGTAGAGCGACGACAGCCGCCCGATGATCCGGATGTCGGCGGGCTCGAGCCCGATCTCCTCCCGGGCCTCACGCAAGGCCGCGGCCTCGACCGTCTCGTTGCCGTCGACGGCGCCCCCAGGCAACGAGACCTGCCCCGCGTGCTGGCCGAGTGTGCCCGCCCTGCGGGTCAGCACCAGATGCACCCGCTGCCGGATGGGGTAGAGCAGGACGAGCGCGGCGGCCACACGAGACCCTGGTGGAATCACGCCGGCCTGCCAGCCCGCGCGGGGCCGTGGCGCGAGCGCGGTGTGCATGTCTGGGCGCGGCGCCGGGTCGTCGAGGGCGGCCCGAACCCGCGCTTCAATCTGATAGAGTGTCGACACCACGGTCCGAGTCTCTATCCTACCGCGTCCAACGACGGTGTCCGCATCCCCCTCAGCCGCATGACCGACACCGTCCCCCGGAAGCCGCTCGATCGGTCGATCGTCGAGGGTCCCCTGGGCCGCGCCGTGTGGCACCTGGCCTGGCCCACGATGGTGCAGAACCTCATCGGCGGGCTGCAGGGCATCATCGACCAGGCGATGGTGGGCAACTTCGTGGGGCACACGGGCAACGCCGCTATCGGCGTCAGCTCGCAGATCTTCATCCTGGTCATCGTCTTCGTGGTGTCCGTCTTCACCGGGATGGGGGTGCTGGTGGCGCGGTTCGCCGGCGCCGGCGACTTCGACAAGGTGAACCGGTCGGTCTATCAGGCGTTTCTGGTCTCGGTCGCGCTGGCGGTGGGGGTGTTGGCGCCGCTGGGATACTGGCTGGCGCCGACGCTGCTGGCGTTGGTCAACGCGGCGCCGGAGGTACAGATCGAGGCGTTGCCCTACATCCGAATCCAGTTCGTCTTCAGCATCGGCATGCTGATCTTCTTCATGTTCAGCGGCGCGCTGCGCGCCGCAGGCGATGCCAAGACACCGATGCGGCTCGGCATCCTGATGACCGCGCTGAACATCCTGCTGAACGTCGTGTTGATCCGGGGGCTCGGACCGATCCCGGCGTTCGGCACGCGTGGCGCGGCGATGGGGACCGCGATCGCCAGCGGGATCACCGGCCTCGTCTTCATCTGGATGCTGTTCTCCAACCGGCTGGTGATCCGTTTCTCGCGGTCGATGTCCTTCCGGCCGGACTGGGACATCATCCGATCGCTGTTCCGGTTCGGGCTGCCGGCCGGGTTCCAGGGTATTGCGATGAACTTCGGCGGTGTGCTGTTGTACCGCTTCATCGGCTCGCTGCGCTACAGCGCGGAAGCGCAGGCGGCGTACGCGGTCGTGTACACCCAGCTCTTCTCCCTCATCACCTGGACCTCGGTCGGGCTGATGGGGGCCACGGCGGCGGTGGCGGGGCAGAACCTCGGGGCGGGGCATCCGGATCGCAGCGCCCAGGCGACGCGGGTGGCGGCGATGATCGGGTTGGCGGTGGCGGTGATCATCGGGGTGTTGTTCTTCGCGATCCCGCGGCCGTTGCTCGCCTTCTTCGGCATGCAGGAGGGGGTCGACGCCGACTTCGCTGTCGAGCTGATGGGCTACCTCGCGTTCTCCGGGCTGTTCGTCACCGTGGCGCTCACCTACACGGGCGGGCTGCAGGGCACCGGCGATACGCGGAGCCCCCTGTACATCTCGATCGTGTCCCAGGTGGTCGTACCGCTCGGGATCTGCGCGCTCGTGCAGGCAATCTCGGGTCTCGAGTCGCACAACATCTGGCTGGCCATCCTCATCGGCCACATGCTCCGGTGCGGGCTCAGCGTGATACGGTTCCGGCAGGGCAAGTGGCGTGACATCGTCGTCGACATCGGTCCGGCGCGTGCCTGACACCGCAGTCCGTGGTAAAAGTCCAGCGTCGCACCAAGACCGGTGATGCGCCCGTCTGGCAAGGCGAAAAGAGGGAGCATACCGGCAGTATTCGACCGATGAACAACGCAGCCAGGCGGGATGCAGCGCCGGTCGACTGCAGCTGGACTTTCACCACGGGCTGCCGCCATGTCTGACGAGCCAGGGGACCACCCCGCGACCCTCGCTGCGCAGGCGCTCGGCCTGGTCGACCCGACGACCCGTTCGATCGTGCCCCCGATCTACCCGTCGGCGCCATACGAGCGGGCGCCGGATGGCAGCTATCCGGGCGGGCACACCTACACGCGCGACCAGAATCCCACCTACGACCAGGTCGAGGCGCTTCTGAGCCGGCTGGAGGGCGGACAGGGCGCGCTGCTCTTCAGCTCGGGGATGGCGGCAGCAACCACCGTGTTTGAGACGCTCGACACCGGCGACCACGTGGTCGCGCCGGAGCAGATGTACTGGACGATCCAGCGCTGGCTCGAGGAGCTGGCCGGACGCGGGCGCATCGTCCTCGATCTGGTACCCAACGGGGACCAGGCAGCCCTCGAGGCGGTGCTCAGGCCCGGCCGGACCAAGATTGTCTGGGTCGAGACACCGGCCAACCCGACCTGCGCGATTACCGACATCGCCGCGACCGCCGAGGCGGCCCATGCCGCCGGCGCCCGCGTGGTGGTCGACAGCACCCTCTGCACCCCGGTGCTGTGTCGTCCGATCGAGCACGGGGCCGACCTCGTCATGCACTCGGCGACCAAGCAGCTCAACGGGCACGCCGATGTGTTGGCGGGTGCGCTGATCACCGCGCAGCGGGACGAGCTGTGGGAACGCGTCACCCACGACCGCGGCTATCGGGGGGCGGTCCTCGGTCCCTTCGAGGCCTGGCTGCTGCTGCGCGGCATGCGCACGCTCTTTCTGCGTGTGCCCCACTCGGCGACGAGCGCTCAGCGGATCGCCGAATGGCTGCTGACGCACCCTGCGGTGTCCGAGGTGTGCTATCCCGGTCTGCCGACGCATCCCGGGCATACGGTCGCGGCACGCCAGATGTCGGGTGGCTTCGGCATGCTCCTCTCGTTCCGTCTGCGCGGCGGGGCAGCTGCCGCCAAGACGGCGGCCGCCGGGCTCCGGCTGTTCAAGAACGCCACGTCGCTCGGTGGCGTCGAGAGTCTCGTCGAGCACCGGGCGCCGGTGGAAGGTCCAGGCTCACGCGTGCCCGACGACCTGTTGCGGCTCTCGGTTGGGATCGAGGCGGTCGAGGATCTCGTGGCGGACCTCCAGCAGGCGCTGGCCGGACGCTAGCAGTGGGTGGTGACCGTTGTGCGTTGCACCGAGGGTCGTGTCGAGATCGACGCAGCGCCGGGCCCCTGCAACGCGAGACGAGGGAGCATACTGGCAGCATTCGACCCCGCTGAGCAAAAGCCGAGCGCCGTCCCTGGCGGGATGCAGCGGTGGCCGAATGCGGCTGTATTTATGACACGGGCCACTAAGAGAGATCGTCCCCACGGAGGTACGAGGCAGGAGAAGCCGGAGGGCTTCACCGCGGCGTTCGGCCGCCTGCCAGACGCGAGCCGGGGGCCGTCCGAGAATGATGTCTGACACCGATCAGGCGCTGGTCGACGAGCAGATCCGGTACTACCGCCAGCGTGCGCCGGAGTACGACGAGTGGTACTACCGGCGTGGGCGCTACGACTATGGGCCGGAGCACACACGGTCATGGCAGCAGGAGATCGCCGCGGTGCGCGAGACGCTCGACGGGCTGAAACCGTCGGGTCGGATACTCGAGCTGGCCTGCGGTACCGGGCTGTGGACGCAGCAGCTCGCGCGGTATGCCGGCACGCTGACCGCCGTCGATGCGTCGCCCGAGGTGCTGGCGCTGAACCGGGCGCGGGTCCGGTCGGCAGCGGTGTGCTACCGGCTGTGCGACATCTTTGCGTGGGAGCCGGACGTGACCTACGACTTCGTCTTCTTCGGGTTCTGGCTGTCGCACGTGCCGCCGTCCAGGTTCGCCGCGTTCTGGGACCTCCTGCGCGCGGCGCTCGCGCCGGGTGGGACCGTGTTCTTCGTCGACAACCGCTTTCACCCGGACTCGTCCGCGCGGAACCATGCGGTGGATCTGCGGCGGGTGACCCAGCGTCGCGAGCTCAACGACGGCCGCGCGTTCGAGATCGTCAAGGTGTTCTACGAACCGGAAGGGCTCGCGGCGCGGCTCGCGCCGCTCGGCTGGCGCGGCGACTTCCGGATGACCGCCAACTTCTTCATCTACGGCTCGGTCACGCTCGCGCGGTAGGGGGAGGACGCTCGAGGACGGCGGGATGAGGCGGCAGGCTCCCCAGGTGGTTCACACCCAACATCCCGGGCGTCACGCCTGACGCCCCGGACAGCACCCAGCCCGGCGTGATGGGCGCCTGTGACAAGGCGACCGGCGCTGTGGTCTGGGAGAAGCCGATCGACACGTCGCCCCGCGGCGCGCCGATGACCTCTTCTGTACGAGGGACAGGCGTATCTGGTGCTGGAGGTCGGCGGCGGCGAGTCAGCCGGGCCGGGCTGGGGCGTATGCGCTGCCAGACTCGCTGGCGTCAGGGGCTCTGTCCCTGGTCCGTCGCGACAACCCCGGCGTGCCGCACTGGTCCCCGCGTTCTTCGGCGCGAAGAACGGCGGTGCCGAGCCGGGCGGCCGACTCCTTGTCGAGCGAGCGTCACCGGCCGTCGACCGAGAACGCCAGCAGCACGTTCCCCGGCATGAAGCCAAGGAAATTGTAGCCGGAGCTGACAAAGAGCATCCCCCCGGCGATGGTCGCGCCTGGACCGTTGAGAGCGCCGCCCTGTCCCGGCACGCCGTTCACCGTGTCGTACTCGCCGACCGTGTCGGCATCCCAGATAACCCTGCCGGTGTCGGTCGCGTAGGCCCGGATGTGGCCGTCGAGGCTGCCCGAGAAGACGACCCCGGGGATCGCGGTCACCGCGCCCGGCTGTCCGGTGTGGCACCCCACCCGGGAGCCGCAGGTGTCCTGCACCGGCGGGGCATGCCAGACCACCTCGCCATCAGCGATCTGCAGCGAGGTCAGACCGCCCGCGTCGCCGGGAGACTCTTCGAAGGCGTCCGAGATGGACGCGTACACCGCGTCGCCATCCGAGGCGAAGCCCCATTCGATGCCGCCGAGCATGCCGCCATCGGCGACCCGGGTCTCCCAGAGCACTTCGCCGTTCTCAGGATCGAGCGAGTACATGACGCCCGATTTCTGTCCGGCCAGCAGCACCCGGCGCCCGTCGGCACCTGTCGTGAGCACCAGCGCGCTGCCGTAGTCGGCGTCCGGACCGGCGTCCTCCGGGCAGTTGGCGCGCACGGCCGGGTCTTCGGAAATGCAAGCGACCGTCCAGGCGTCGCCCCGGAGCGTCTGCGAGACCCACTGGATGAGACCGGTGTCCATCGCCAGCGCCATCAGCGCGTCGCTGCCCGCGTCGGCCGGCTGGGAATAGGAGTCGCCGGTCGCGACATACATGACGTTGCGTTCCGGGTCGAGTGTCGGGGAAGCCCAGATGCCTGCTCCGGAAGGACCCCACCGCTGCACTCCGGTGCTGGTGGTGTCGGTGCGTTGCGGCTCGTCGGTGATCGCATAGGTCTTCCAGAGCTGCCGCCCCGTCGACCCGTCGAGCGCCACAATGCTGCCGCGAAACGTGCAGCACTCGTAGGTGGCCACCGACGCGGTCAGCTCCTCGAACGATGCGACCGGTACGTACAATCGACCGTCGTGCAGCGCCGGAGCGCCGGTGATCCGGGCGTCGGGATGATCGTCCACCTGCACCTTCCAGCGCAGCTCGCCGGTCGCGAAGTCGACGCCGTAGACACTGGCCGCCAGGTCGCCGAAGTACGCCGTGGCGCGACCATCGGCATCGGGACCGACCGAAATGGCGGAGCGTACGCCGACGTCTGCCTCGTAGACCCACCGGATGCAGCCGGTGTCAGCGTCGAGGGCGAACACGAGTCCGACACTGGTGCCGAACAGCGCCCGCCCGCCGACGATGGTGGCCTGGAGCGAGGCGACCGAGACACCCGGGAGCCCGAACGCCCACTTGAGCGACAGGTTCGGGACCTCGGCGGCGGTCATCCCTGCCCCCGCGGCGGTCTGAAACCGCGCATTGGAGTGATCGGGACTCCACCCGTTCCAGATCTGTCCAGCCAGCGGGTCGCCGGTCGGCCCACCGCCCGCGCTACAGTAGGCCGACTGCGGAATCTGGTCGCGCGGCGGCGTCAACGACCCGGCCGGGCTGCCGGAGACGAACTCGGCGACGGCGCGCTTCTCGTCTGTCGTCAGGCCTGCCCCCTGGCGCACCATGAAGCCGTAGGTCAGCGCCTCGTAGATGTGGTCGGCCGGAGACTCCTGGATCGGCGCGGCCGTGAGAAGCTGCGGCATGTTGCTGTCGTGGCACCGGGCGCAGATCTGCGTGTAGATCTGCTCGCCGCCGCGTGCCGTCTGCGCGGCCGCACCGTCAGCGACGCCGAAGACGACTACCAGAGCGATGGAAATGTTGCGCATGGCCCTCCCCCTCTTCTGACCGATATCGAGCGACGACGGATCGGATGGCGCTTCGACCGTCGGGGATCTGATGGATCGAGGGCCTGATTATACCGTCTGCGTTCAGGACCTGCCCGCCAGGTGGTTCCGGGCGAGGATAGCGCCGGAGAACGCGCCCATGCGCTTGCTGAGGGCATGCGGCGTGCGTGCTGTGGGGCGACATGCTCCCCGACCCGTGCAAGCCAGGGGCACTGCTCGGCTCGGTGCCGGGAGATGGTGCGCGCAGCGCGCCGCCACCCGGCCTCACGGCCGTCGCCATGGCGCTGCGCCCGGCAGCCTGGCTGACCGGAGCCCGAGTGCACGGGTTGGCGTAGGGTCCGCGCAAGAACAAGTTTCCCGGTTTTGGGGCGTCGAGGCGCCTGGCTGGCAAGGCGCGAGGAGG
>JADFPE010000320.1 GCA_022562495.1 Acidobacteriota bacterium | reverse complement strand
ACACTACGTACGACGTCACCTCCCTGCTCGGGGAAGGCGGCATGGGCCAGGTCTACAAAGCCCGGGACACCCGCCTGGACCGCACCGTCGCCATCAAAGTCCTCCCGGAGCATGTCGCCTTCCGCCAGCAGGAGCCAGTCCGCGCCTAGACAAGCCGTCTCAACGTGGATGAGGGCGTACTGGGCGAAGCGGCGAAAGGCCAAGAGCTGGCCGGCCAGTGGCTGCTGGTGGGGTATCATCAGGCGACGGTGCCGGACAGGTCCCCCTTACGGGCTACCCGCTGAAGCCGATCGAGCCCCGGTGACAGCGCCTGTTTGCTTTCCGCCGCCACGGCGTTGTCTGCTGTACGAGTCGTCTCACAATCAACAGGATCGACCATGCACATGAATGAAGCGCGGGAATTGAAGCGGTCGGTCTTGGAAGCGCTGTCACGTCGACCTGATGGCCACAGGCACGAGGCGCTCTCGGTGGAGGGCTACACACCAAGCCAGGTCGAACTAGCAGTCAAACTATTGTGGTTGGACGGGTTCGTGAACGCAGTTTTCGTGCCTCAGCCAACGCGACCCGGCCAGGATGCCGTCTGCCCCTCCACGATCACAGCGAAGGGCCGGTCCTCCCTCACGAGCCTGGCCGAACAACCAGTCGCGTGACGGCGCCACATGCCCCAGCGCCGCGACCGGCCCCGTCGTTCTCCGCACCCTGACTGATCACCAGGCGTTCACAAGGTCGTGCATCAGGAAGTCTGAAGCCTTGATCCGATACTTGCGACCGGGGCCCGGGTCTCAATGGGCGGATGATGTTCTACTGTCTGGTCAATGTGAACCGGCTGTTGGTGTGGCTCAGTTTGACATTCGGATACGACCGCTCGGAGAGTCGAAAGGAGCATGTTTCACTTGCCCAAGAATGCTAATGCAGCAACACCAAAGTGCCCGGTTTGCGATGTGGCAATGGTGTACGGACAGCAGCGATCGGGCTTCGGTGACGGCGTTGGCACAGACATGAAGAAGGTGTGGAGATGTCCCCAGTGTTGGCGGATCGACCAAACAAACGCGCCGCCTCCCTCAAACTGAGACACGACCCGGGCCGGTGCCTGAATTGGCACCCGTGAGTGCGCGACAGTTCACGAACCGGTGGCCGGCCGATGCCGCGGGCACTCGCCGCCTGACCGCGCGGCTGGTGTGGCGACCGAAAGGCCGCTGGGGGGCGGGCGTCGAGACCTGCTCACGCACCCCTGCGAGCGATCATCGGTCAGTGAGTCCGATGATCACCGTCGCCCGATCCTCGGGGCGTGCGGCGCGATTACCGGCTGGTGTGGCGACCGAAAGGCGCTGATCCACCGTGTCTGGACGAGACTGGGTCCGAAGCCGCTAAGTGGTGTGTTTGGAAGAAGATGACGCGTTTTGGAGGATTTGACACAGCGATCATCGGCTTAGAAGGCCGATGATCGGCGACCACCTCGGTCGAGCGTCAGTGTGTCCCTCACCACTAACGTCTGTCGGCACCCCACCCCCGCCGCCCGGCAGAGCGCCGCCAACTCGGCGCCGGAGCCCGTTGAACCGCCCGGCAGCCAGCGATAGGATGGTGTGTGACACAGACGCCGGTAGCCCGCGACAGTCCGGGGCGTCCTGTGCAAGCAGAGGGAGACCTGGGATGCGCATTGCAAGAGTCGCCGTATTGTCTATGTTGGTCGCTGTCGGGCTGTGCCTGCCCTCGCCGGTCGGTGCCCAGGGCGAGCCCCCGCGGCTGCCCGACGGCAAGCCGGACCTGCAAGGGGTCTGGGACTTCCGGACGCTGACGCCGTTGCAGCGGCCCGACGACCGTACCGACCAGGCACAGTTGACGCCCGAGGAGATCGCCGAGATCGAAGAGAACTCGCGACAGGCCGCCATCGACGCCGACCAGCCTAGCGAGGTGCGCACCGAGCCCCTCCCGGTGGGTGGCAATGTCGGTGGCTACAACAACTACTGGTTCGACCGGGGTGCCGGCGTAGTCGACGACGGGCGCACCGCGCTCATCATCGATCCCCCGAGCGGGCGCGTGCCCGATTCGCATCCTGGCGTGTCGCGCCAGGCCACCGAGGACGGTGAGTCGCAGCGTCCGATCCGGTTCCGCGTCGGTGGTAGCGGGTCCGACGGTCCCGAAGACCGTGGGCTCGCCGAGCGGTGCCTGCTGGGGTTCAACACCGGCCCACCGATCGTGCCGGGTGGCTATAACCAGAACATCCAGATCTTTCAGACGGCCGACCATGTGGTCATTCTGAATGAGATGGTCCACGATTCACGGATCGTGCCGCTCGACGGGCGCGACCCGCTGCCCGACCACATGCGCCAGTGGCTAGGCAGCTCGCGGGGGCACTGGGACGGTGACACGCTGGTCGTGGAGACGACGCACTTCACCGACCAGACAGCGAGCTTCGCTCCGTCGGTGCGCTCATCGGTCGGCAGCGGGACGACGCTGCATCTGACCGAGCGGTTCCGGCGTCTGGACAACGACACGCTGCTCTACGAGTTCACGGTCAACGACCCCGACACCTGGACGACGCCTTTCACCGCGGCGCTACCCATGAAGCGAGGTCGCGCGCCGATGTTCGAGTATGCCTGCCACGAAGGCAACTACGGGATGTTGAACCTGCTGACCGGGGCGCGTATGGAGGAGCTGGCGGTGTCCCAGCCATAGGACGGTTGGCTACCGAGCCGGCGCTGGTCACCAGTTTGCGTACCCAACCGTCTCCCTTCGTCAGAGCGTCGTCGCCAGAGCATCGGCCTCGACGAGCGGCTCGTACGCGTTGTACGGGCACTCCCAAGCACCTCGTGGCGCGGTGAGCACGTCGGACCGCGACGGCGGTCTCCGCGTCCACGCCCTCCTGCACCGCGCGACACTCCCCGAGACCGCGGGCAGCAGCCAACCGGACCGCCCGGACTACCCGTGGCACACCGCTCGCCCCATTTCAGGTTGCGATCGGCCCGGCCGGTGGCATAATCACCGGACCATCACCGGATACCCCCCAGGAGGCGCTATGCGCGGGTCTGCGGCGGCGTGCGGCTCGGCTCGGACGGAGGAAAGGAGTACCTCATGAGTGATGTGCGGACGGCAATTGACGCTAGTAATCAGAACTTCATGGCGAACTTCGGTCGGCAGGACGCGGCCGGGATGGCGAGTCTCTACACGGCGACCGGATCAGTACTCCCGGCGAATAGTGACATCCTGTCCGGCGCGGAGAACGTTCAGGCGTTCTGGCAGGGTGCATTCGACATGGGCCTCAAGGAAGCCGTGCTGGAGACCATCGAACTGGAGGTCCACGGCGACACGGCGATTGAAACCGGCCACTACACGTTGAAAGCCGAGGGTGGTGCGGTTGCGGACAGCGGCAAATACATCGTCATCTGGAAGAATGACGGCGGCACGTGGAAGCTGCACAAAGACATTTGGAACACGAGTCAGCCTGCTGCGTAGCGCATGCCTCTCAGTCCCGGCACCCGCCTCGGGCACTACGACGTGACCGCCCTCCTCGGCGAGGGCGGGATGGGCCAGGTCTGGCAGGCCACCGACACCCAGCTCAACCGGCAAGTCGCGCTGAAGATCCTGCCTGACGCCTTCGCGGCTGATCCGATTCGCC
>JADFPE010000095.1:1596-17100 GCA_022562495.1 Acidobacteriota bacterium | reverse complement strand
CCGGGACGATTGCGCCCATGACTCGGCCGGCGTTGCGGGCTCGGCGGTGGCGTAGATCTGGTCCATGATCCGCTGGTCCGCGATAGCGGTCTCGAGACTCATCTCAGGCGCCCGATCCTCGTGGATCGCTCCGAGGAAGTCCCGATACATCGCCTGGTAGCCCCGCATGTCGCGGAAGCCCGGCAGGACCAGTCGCGGCCCTCCACGCCCCCGCGCCAGCACGAAGGCGCCGTTCGACTCGAACGTGATAATGCCGTCGCGCCCGAACAGCTTCGACAGCCGGAGGCCACGCAGCAACGAGGGCACCTCGCGCGAGTAGAAGAGTGACCCGACGGCGTCGTTGTCATACCGGAACGCCACCATCATGCTTTTGGCGCGGTTGTCGGGACCATGCCGGGAAGCGGCCGGTTGAAAGCCCCGCGCCTCGGTCATCACAGGGCCGAGGCTGTTGGCAAGGTGCAGCCAGTGAATCCCCTCCTCGAAGAACGCGTCGCCACCAGCCATCGTCTTGTCGTTCCGCCAGTCGTCGGCACGCTTGAACC
Organism: Acidobacteriota bacterium; assembly: GCA_022562495.1. Taxonomy (GTDB): domain Bacteria; phylum Acidobacteriota; class Vicinamibacteria; order Vicinamibacterales; family UBA8438; genus NP936. The sequence goes on along the minus strand of JADFPE010000095.1, from coordinate 16,558 downwards.
GCTTGACGAGCGTCGTGAAATGCGCAAACACCATCTCGCCGATGACGCCCTCCCGGAGCAACCGCCGCAGGCAGACCGCCAGCGGCTTGTAGTGGTCGTTCTCACCCACCAGCACCACACGCCCAGCCCGAGCACGCGCCGCTCGCACCCGCTGGTAGTCCTCCATCCGGAGGTAGGCGGGCTTTTCCACCAGCACGTGTTTGCCGGCTGAGAGCGCCTGCAGCGTGAGATCGAGATGAAAACGCGGCGGCACCGCGATGACCACCGCATCCACAGCCGCATCCTCGATGGCGGCGGAGTAACTGCCGTAGCTCGCTGCACCGAGATAGCGCCGGCAGCAGGCCTCCGCCTTCGAGCCGTCACGGCTGGCGTAGCTGCGGACGACGTCGTCCCGCAACACCTTCAGGTGCCGGCTGTGAACACCGGTGATGAAGCCGCAACCGAGAAACGCGATATGCACCGGCACCGCTTGATCATACTCGTCGGATGAGACTCACTCTATTCGAGGACGACCGTCACTTGACAGCCCAGCAACCGGGTGTCGGTCGACCCGGGCTCGACCTCGGCCGGCACGAACCCGCCCTCCGGGTGGACGCTGATCGGGATGAGCTCGCCACCGGGCGGGACCGGGAGGGACAGCTCACGAGTCTCCCATGCGGCCAGCTCGAGCTGCTCGGTATGGTCCCCCACCGTCACGCTGATCCGGTTGTCCGCTCCGCCGTTCCGGATGACGACACGCATCCTGGACGCGTCGGCCGGCGAGACCAGCAGCTTGCTGACGTGGGCCCCCTGGACCCAGTTGATGTCCGGCTCGACGAACGTGTTCAGGTCCATGAAGAAGAGATACGCACCGATCCGATCGCCGATCGGCTTGACCGACCAGATACGGCCGACCACGCGCCGATCGTCGCGCGGCACCACCGACCGTGGGACCACCCGCACCCCGGTCACCGCCACGGCCAGCTCCGGGCTCGTGGCGCCAATCTGCAGCGCCGTGAACCCCACCGGCAGGTCGATCGGCACGGACTCGGGACTGGCGCCACGACCATGGACGCGCGCGATCACCCCGCCCGTCCGGCCATAGGACAGCCAGACATACCCGTCGCCGGTCTGCGGCTCGTCGAACCACACCTGTAGGTCGTATCGACCGGGCGGGAGGGTGAACGGCCCAACCAGCCGCGCGGGGTCCAGTGGAGGGCCGTCGTCGAAGCGGGTCTCGAGCGCCGCGCGGCCCAGCAGCTCGACCGGCTCCAACCACCCGCCGGTCTCATAGCTGAAGGCGCGCAGCGATTCGCCCGGATAGGCCTGCAGCAGACGCTGTCGCCCCGTCTGCACCGTGTCACGCCCGCGGGTGTCCGGCAGCGCCATCGCGGCGAACAGACTGCCGGACGCGCCGAACACCAGCACGGCGATCGTCGCGGCCCAGAATCCGCCGATCCAGGCCCGCCGGGTCGCCAGACGTGTCGCGACAGCCGCCAGGACGGCGGCGACGACCCAGACCGCGGTGGAGGGCAGCTGGATGAGAATGTCTGGGTCGATAAAACTTGGTAGCGTTGCCGTCAGCGGGACGCCGGCCTGCACGGTCTCCACGAGACGCCCGGTACCGTCCCGGTCGTTGTACATCAGCATCGCCCCGGGCCTCACGATGACCACCACGAACGCCAGCACGCTGTAGGCCAGCGCCAGCGCGATGCCGCCACGGGCCGCGCTGCCACGGAGGTCCCGGATGGCGACGGCGATCATCGGGGCGAGCAACGGCAGGATCGGCACCACGAATCGCGCCGGAACGCTGCTCCCGCCCCACCACATGTAGTACTGGGTGGTGCTGGCGAGAAACGGCGCGACCACGAGCAGCACACCGATCAGATAGCCGCGTGTCTCCCGGCGACGCGCCATCACCCAGGCGCCCAGCACCGACACCGCGAAGATCGGACTGTAGGGCAGCAACCCGTACTCCTGGTCGAACGACAGTCCCAGCAACCCCCTCGGAACGTTCAACCACGCCAGCTCGGCACCCTGCGAGTAGCCATAGGCGACCGTGGGGTTGACGTCGCCGTACATCACGTAGAACGAACCGAGCCAGAGCCCCCCCGAGACCGCGATCGGCGCGAGGAACGCGACGACCAGCCGAATGTGTGGCCAGAGTCGGAACGCCAGCCACAGCCCGGCCACGAAGAGCAGCAGCGAGAACTTCATGTGCAGCCATGGCAGGAGACTGAGCGCCGCCCCACGCCAGACCCACGGCCATGGCTGGTCGGGACCATCCCGCCACACCCACAGGGCGGCCCAGGCCATCAGCAGCGCGGCCGCCATCTCTGGAAAGATCAGCCAGCTGTGCAGTCCGAACGGGATGGTGAACGCCACCGCAGCCCAGGTCGCGAGCGCGATCGGGCGTGACGCGAACGACGAAGCCAGATCGAACATCGCCAGCGCCGCGAGCGCCGCCATCAGCCCGATCATCGCCAGGGCGCCCCAGTGTCCCGCCACAGCGTAGGCCGGCAGTAGGAGGGCCGGCAGCCCGGGCGAGTGAATCGAGTAGATCACGCCGTCACGCCCCCGAGCCAGGTAGTGCATCGGCAGCTCGCCGGCATAAAAATCCAGGTAATCGCCGTTCTCGTGGTTGTTCTCGATACGCAGGTCCCGGTCAACAAGCAGGCTGTGGGTAATCACCAGGTAGTGCGGCTCGTCGCCGCCGAACCCCTGCACCTGCTTCACGTAGTGTCCGACGCCGAGGAACAGGACGAGGCTCGCCACAAACACGAAGCCACGCCCCGGCCATCGGAGGGTCCCGGGGCGCAGCTGCCCGGTCTCCACGGCGACCGCCACACAGCCGACCAGCGCGAAACCTGCGACCATCCAGCGCATCGGTCCGGCGAGCAGCAGCAGCAGCGGCACCTCGGTCGGCAGCCAGGGCAGATACGGGACGACCCAGAGCCAGAGCAGCAGCACCGGAGCGAGGAGACGGGCAAGCGTCCGTAGCGGACGCCCAGACAGTCGCCACCACCAGCCGCCGGTGCCGGCCAGACACACCCCGGTCAGCGCGATCCACACCAGCCGGGAGAGCGGCGCAAGCAGCGCCACCCGTCCGGGCGCCCCGTCTCGCCAGGACACGATGTGGTGGGACGCCGGGAGCAGCCAAACAGCAACGCCGACTGCCAGTCCAGACAGGACCAGGACCGCCAGCGCGCGCCGGTCGACAGGGGCGGTAGTCATGACGGCGGGTCGTGTGAGATCGTGGCCGGTGAAGAGCACGTCAGGACCATTCGCCGGACGTGGCATCCGACCTGGACTAAGATGCTTCTCGGTCACATACTGCCGGTATTTCCTCCCGTCGCGCCTTGCCAGCCGGGCGGCGCGCTCCGGCGACCGTCATTGATTCGCCCTAGACAGGCCGATCGTCGCGGGGCACCGCGACCGGCTCGTCGATCGGTGTGTCGAGCAGCTTCCGGATGTAGTAGGTCGGCTTCCCCTGCGACTCGTGATAGGTCCGTGCCTGCATCTCGGCCAGCAGCCCGAGCGTCACCAGCTGCAGGCCGGTGAACAGCAACAGGATCCCGAGCAGCAGCAGTGGGCGATCACCGATGGCCTGCCCGCCGAACAACCGGATGTAGCCCAACCAGCCGGTGATGAGGGTGCCGGCCACCCCCATCAGCAGACCGACCAGCCCGAAGATCTGCAATGGCCTGGTCGAGTAGCTCAGCAGGAACTTCACGGTGGCGAGGTCGAGGATCACGCGCACCGTGCGGGAGATGCCGTATTTGGACCGCCCGTGACGGCGCGGCCGATGATTGACGACCACCTCCGCGATCCGGACACCCTGTTCACTCGCAATCGCCGGAATGAACCGATGCATCTCGCCATACAGCCGGATCGACTTGACGACCTCAGCCCGGAAAATCTTCAGCGAGCACCCGTAGTCGTGGAGGCGCACACCGGTGGCGCCCGAGATCAGCGCGTTGGCGATGAGGGACGGCAACCGGCGGGACAGCCAGTGATCCTTGCGGGCCTTGCGCCACCCGCACACAATGTCGTACCCCTCTTCGAGCTTGCGGACCATGCGGGGGATGTCCCGCAAGTCGTTCTGCAGATCGCCGTCCGCCGTCGCGATAATCCGCCCACGTGCGTGAGCGAACCCGGCGGCGAATGCCGCCGTCTGGCCGAAGTTGCGTCGCAACTGGATGACCCGGAGTCTCGGGTCCGCCCCGTGCAACCGGGACAGGATCTCGAACGTCTCGTCGGTGCTGCCGTCATCGACAAGGACCACCTCGAACGTCCGGCCCCATCCCTCGAGCGTCTCGGTCAGCTCACGATACAACGCCTCGACGTTCGGGGCTTCGTCCAGGAGGGGGATAACGACGGACAGCTCTGGACCCATGTCTCTAGCCGTGTCCGATTAGTCAGAATACGTGCGAACCTGTCACATTCGCCGGCTGAGGACCCGTGTAACGGAGCTGTGAGAAATGCTGCCTCGCGAAGCTGAGCTTCGGGGAAGTATAGATACAGCTGCGCACGCACGTCAACACAACTCGTTGCATAGACGTGGGTTACACGTCTACCGCCGGACCGGCGGTGGATCTGCGACGCATCAGGATGTAGGCGCCGCCACCGACCAGCCCGAGCACCGCCAGCACCAGAGACACCAGCGGCCCGTTGGCGGTCAGCAACTCGATCGCCTGGTCCCCGTAGCGCACCGCCAGCAGCCCTTCGCCGAAGTAGCGCACCCCGCGGCCGACCGCGACCGCCCCACAGAACCTGGGCCACGGCACCTTGGTCACCCCGGAGAGCAGGACGAACACCTTGAATGGCGCCGGCGGCGGCAGCAACGCCGGCACGATGATCGCCAGCACGCCGAAGCGCTGGAACAGCCCCATCGCCGTCTCGAGCCGCGGCCCCGAGAACCGCTTCCGCACGATCGCCTCGCCGCCCTTGCGTCCCAGCACATAGAGCACCAAGCATCCGGTGATCGACCCCAGGGTCGCCATCGCGGCGTAGTACGGCATCAACTCCTCATTCCGCGTCACCATCAGGACAACGAGCACGTCGTTGATTTCTGGCAGCGAGAGGAACGACGAGTCGAGGAACGCGACCACGAAGAGCCCCGGCCCCCCGAGCGACGAGGCGAACGCCTGCACCCAGCTGACGATGCGACTCATGACTGGCTTGGCGAAAGGAGTCCCGAGCTCCAGTATAGCGGACACACCGGAATCGCCGCCGGAGCCGACCCGAACGGCCGGCCACCGGCGGGGAACGGCTGGACACCACTGATGCTCGCCAGCCACATGCGGCATTCCGCACATAGCCCGGCCGCGCGTCTGGGTGGGATCGAGGCCCCGCTCGAGGCGGGCGACGACCCGCAAGGGACGGAGCCGTCGGGGTGCCCCACCGCTCGTCATGGCCGCCGGCGACGGGGTCACCGACACATGGTCGAGCTGCTGCTGGACGCAGGCAAGCACCCGCGCCTGCAGACTCCGTACGGGACACGGCGCTGACAGCGGTGGTCAGCGGAACGGGCGACCTCGACCGCTTCGCCCTCGATCAGTGCCAGACGGACACCATCGCAGCGATGCTCTCGCGCGCCTGACCTCCGGCTCGGTGACCGGTTGTGGGACCGACTGGCGCGCCGGTTCGCTAGAACCGCATGTTGAACGTGAACGAGGTCGTCAGTCCACCCAGGTCGATACGTTCGTCGAGGAACCCCTGGTCGATGCCTACGACGCCCTGCACGTCCTGATATCGGACCTCGACGCCGACCCCGTAGCGGGAACCCACGAGCACCCGCACACCGCCCAGATACACCGCTCCAACATCGTTGCCCTCCGCCACGAACCGGTCGCGAAAGACATCGAACGTGTTGAAGTCGATGAACTCCCCGACCTCGCTGTAGCGCCAGTTGAAGAACCCGACCCCCGCGCCTGCGTAGGGCTGTATCGCCGACCGCTGCCCGAACGGGAAGAACCGGGCGGTCGCCGTGACCGGCGTGACGCGCAACTTGAAATCCTGGGCAATCTCGGTACCATCCACGTTGACGAAATCGTCATACACGCTCAGCACGGTCTGCTGGTAGAAGCCGACGCCGAGCCCCGCCTCGACATACTCGCCGATCCCGACGAGCCACTCGGCCCCCACGCTAGTGTTGTTGAACTGGTCCAAACCGAACGCGAACAGGCCGAGGTTCTCGGTAATCACGTCGCCCGATATACGGGTGTCCTCGCCGCGCACCGCAAAATAGCCCAGGGTCAGACTCACCGAGCTCTGCTGTGCCCAGGCCGGTGTTCCGAGCCAGACCGACAAGGCAGCCACCACGACAACCGTGCAGACAGACCGTCTCGACATCGCATTTCTCCCTGCGGGGTGGCACCCCACCTTAGTGGCCCCGGTCATAATTACGGTAGCATTCGGCTGGCGATGCATCCCGCCTGGACGGCGTTGCTCCTCGGTCACACATCCCCCAATTTGCTCCCTCGTCGCGCCTTGCCAGCCGGGCGCCTCGCCACCCTCGGTGCGTTACCGTACTTATGACCGGGACCACTTAGTGTGTGACCCGGCTGGGTCGACACGGCGGCACCGCACCAAGGGAATGAGCAGGAATGATGCCAGCGCACTCGAAACTGATAAGTGCTTCGATGTCAGTGGATTAGTCGAACAGCACGAGATCCAAGGTGTCCCACCCGGAGTTCAGGTCGTCCGGTTTGGAGCACGGCTATGGGTGGCGATCACCGCGATCATCTCGTCGTGAATCCGACCGTTCGACGCGACGATCTGTCCGCACTGCGTATCGAAGGACGTGCCGTCGAACCTGGACACCCGGCCGCCGGACTCCTCGACCACCAGACTGGCGGCCGACACGTCCCACGGATGCAGCCGTTGCTCCCAGAATCCATCGAGCCAGCCGGCGGCCACGTAGCAGAGGTCGATCGCGGCGGACCCGAGGCGCCGGACGGTTTGCGCCTGTGCCACGAAGGCGCCGAACAGACCCACCACCTCCTCGACCGTCTCATGGACGTCATAGGGGAACCCTGTGCAGAGCATGGCATCGAGCACCGAATCGGCACCGGACACGTGGAGCGGCACACCGTTCAGCCAGGCGCCGACACCGCGCTCGGCCGTGAACAGATCGCGCCGGGTCGGGTCGAACACCGCCGCCACCTCCGGTCGCCGATCCACCTCGAGCGCCAGGCAGGAGCAGAATATCGGCAACCCGTGCGCGTAGTTGACGGTGCCATCGATCGGGTCGAACACCCACCGGTACCGACCCCCCGCACGCTCGTTCTCGAGTTCTTCGGCCAGCACCCCGTGGTCGGGGAACCGCTCGGCGATGGTGTCGCGGCACATCCGCTCCACATCGAGGTCGACCCTAGTGACGAGGTCGATCGGTCCCTTCTTTTCGATCTGCAGGTCGCCGCCGAGGTGACGCATCTGGACCTCACCGGCACGCAGAACGACGTCGATCGCCGTGGCCAGCCACGCGGGGGAATGGAACATGGGCACCGGGTGCCGGATGAGGGAAGGCTCAGTGGTCAGGAGCTCGCGACGCCGACGGTCTTGACCATCACCACCTCCATGCCGCCCTCGGGCGCACGCTGGAGGCGCAGATCATCCATGAAGTTCCGCATGAAGAAGATGCCTCGGCCGCTCGACTTCAGCAAGTTCTCAGGAGCCAAGGGGTCGGCGATCTCGACCGGGTCGAACCCCTCGCCCTGGTCAACGACGCGCACCGTCAACCGGGTCGGCGCGCCGCCTGGCGTCAGGGTGAACTCCACCGTGACCCGTTTGTCCTCGTCCTCCCGGTTGCCGTGCTTGATCGCGTTGATGACCGACTCGCGCACGGCCACGCTGACCCAGTGGGCCGAATCGCTATCGAGACCGACCAGCCGTCCCATCTCGTCACTGACGACCTGGACGAAATCCAGCATGTCGAAGTGGCTGCGGAACACGAGACGCACAACGCTGTCAGTGCCCATGGCGCTAGATTCCTTCAACAACGTGTAACCTGACAAGTGAGTCACGCATTGCTCGTGATGTTGTCGCTCTTATTACGACAGCCTCCGGTCAAGGAGTCTAGCCCCGCGTAGCGGGGCTGTGAGAGATGCTCGGCGCGCGAGGCGGAGCCATCCTGGTCGGGGCCGTCTGAGCTTGCTCTGGCCGGACGCGTCGCGAGATCTCGCAGCCCGTTGTAAACGTCTCGCTGCCTGCACCCGGTGCTGTATCACGCCTGCCTACGGTGCTCCTCGATCGCAGGCTACCACTATGGTAATTGTTTACCACCTTCGGTCAATGGGCGGTAAACAATGACGAGACAGGGACTTACGGAATCAACCTTGTGGCCCGTCTGCGAGCGGTAGCTGTCGCTCAGATTCGCACATCCTTTACTCGTATACCGGGACAGCTTTGCCGACCCGGTATCCAGTCACCCGCTATGTTCCTGCGTCGCACCTTGTCAACCTGGCGCGGCAGTGCCTGCGACGAGTGTCGGTGCCACGCGGGGCGGTCACCACGAACTACTCGACACCACCCCATTGCGACCGGACACCCCCAGCCCATCTCGACGACGCCCGCCGCCGCGCACGCCAGATACCTCGACCGCCGACATGCGAGAACGGATCCGAGACGGGTCGCCCCAACGCCCGTAACATACTGCCCGTGCCCAGGTGGGCGCAAGCACAGGTATGCGAGTAGCCGGCGGACATGCAGCGCCGGTTGCATGCCAGCATCCTGCTTGCCGCAGGCTGCTATAGTGCTGGGATGGCGTCGGTTGTCGTTCGTCCGGCCACGCGTGTGCACGGCCGCCTCACAATTCCGGGCGACAAGTCCATCTCCCACCGGTACGCTCTGCTGGCCGCGATGGCCGACGGCTCGTCGACGATCTCGCGCTACGCCCCCGGAGCCGACTGCGCTGCGACGCTCGCCTGTCTCGCGGCGCTGGGCGTCGTGATCGACGGCCCGCGCGACGCTCCGCACGGGGACCATGATCAGCGAATCGTCACCATCCAGGGGCGCGGCATCGGCGGTCTGGCTCCGCCGACCGTCGTGCTCGATGCCGGCAACTCCGGCACCACGCTCCGACTCCTATGCGGTGTGCTCGCCGGACACCCGTTCGACAGCGTCATCACCGGCGACCGGTCCCTGCGCCGACGCCCGATGCGGCGGATCATTGACCCGCTGTCCCGTATGGGCGCCAACCTGAGCGCCGACGACGACCGCCCACCGATCGTCATTCGGGGCGCGGCGCTGCGGGGCATTGAGTTCACGCCTTCGGTCGCGAGCGCACAGGTCAAGACCGCGGTGCTGCTCGCCGGGCTCCTCGCCACGGGCGAGACCACCGTCAGAGAGCGGCACGCTACCCGTGACCATACGGAGCGGGCGTTCCCGGTATTCGGTGTCGAGCTCACTCGCCACGATGGGGCGATCACGGTGCATGGGGGTCAGCGGCTGCAGGCCGTCAGTCTGACCGTGCCTGGCGACGCCTCGTCGGCGGCGTTCTGGGCGGTCGCGGCCGCGGCGTTGCCGCACTCCGACGTCACGCTCGACGACGTCGGTCTCAACCCCACCCGCATCGGGTATCTGTCGCTCCTCGAGCGGGTTGGCGCCCGCATCGAGCTGCTCGATACGACCGAGCTGGGCGGCGAGCCCCGCGGCTCGATCCGGATCAGGCACGGCGGCAATGCTCGGCTCGACATCGGTCCACACGACGTGCCCCGGGTCATCGACGAGCTACCGGTGCTGGCGGCGCTGGCCACACATGGCGGAGAGCTGCGTGTCACGGGCGCCGGCGAGCTGCGGCACAAGGAGAGCGACCGGATCACAGCGCTGGCAGCGGGACTCCGTGGGCTGGGCGGACGGGTCGACGAGATGGAGGATGGGTTTCACGTAGTGGGCGACCGCCGGCTCCAGGGGGGAACGGCCGACGCCGCTGGCGACCACCGACTGGCCATGGCTTTCGCCATCGCGGCACTGGGTGGAGCGCGACCGAGCGAGATCCACAACGCCGAGGCCGTAGACGTGTCGTACCCTGGCTTCTTCGACGTCCTGGCCTCGATCAGTGTCTCGTGAGGCTCCGCCTCGCTCGCCGATCTTGTCTCACAGCCCCGCTACGCGGTGGCTAGACTCCTTGAACGGAGGCTGTCGTGGTGAGCGCGAAAAAACAGGATCGAAACGTGACTCCCTTGTCACGATCATCGTTGTTCGAGGAGTCTAGTGTGCTGGTGAACATCCCTACGACACTGGACACGTGCGTGTCGACATCAGTCGGGCAAGGCTTCAACCTTGTCACGCAGGCCTGAGTGTCTGCGCCACAGAGACACCCGACCTGGGCGTCGTGGTGAGGCGGCGCTGGTGGCCGCCATGTTTCAACAATGCGCGCAGACAAGATTTACCTCGTGGGGTTCATGGGCGCCGGCAAGAGCACGCTGGCCGACGCTCTGGGCGTGCGGCTGGGCTGGCGGGTAGAGGACATCGACACCCTGGTGGAACGGCGTGAGCGGCTGACGGTGGCCGAGATCTTCGCGCGGTGGGGCGAGCCCCATTTCCGGGCGGTCGAGCGAGCGGTCCTGACCGACCTCCTGCCCACGCGGTACGTCGTGATCGCCACCGGCGGCGGAACCTACGCCGACGGCGACAACCGCTCCTTGATCAATCGGGACGGCATCTCGATCTGGCTTGATGTATCCTGGAAGCAGGTTATCGAGCGTCTGCCAACAGACGGACGACGCCCGCTGGCGGCAGACCGCTCCGAGATGGAGCGGCTATTCGACGCTCGACAGGCCGCCTACCGGCACGCCCACATGCGGCTCGATGCCGAGCGCGCCTCGACCGCCGAGCTCGTCGAGCGGGTGCTCGATCGGCTCGAGCCATAGACGTCTTCCAACGAGCGACATCGTCGCCTCGAAGGGGACAAGCCCTGCCTGCCGGGGCTGTCAGAAAAGCAGCTGGTGAGTCGAGGTCTCCTCTTCCGATGCGCTTCTTGATTCTCAGCGACATTCACGGCAACATCGACGCCCTCGATGCGGTGCTGGCCCGGTCGCCCCGCGACTCCTACGACCGCCTGCTCGTGCTGGGCGACCTCGTCGGCTACGGCGCCAACCCGAACGAGGTGGTCGACAGAATTTTCGATCTGACGCCAGACGTGATGATCCGGGGCAACCACGACAAGGTCGCCACCGGGGTTGAGGGAGCCGACAGCTTCAACCGCATTGCGGCCGAGGCGGCCCGGTGGACCCAGAAGGCGCTCACCCCGGAGAACCGGGAGCGCGTCGCCGCACTGCCCGCCGGTCCAAAGAATGTGGACCGTGACGTCGAGGTCTGCCACGGGAGCCCGTTCGACGAGGACGCCTACGTGTTCGACGAAGAGGGCGCGGAACGCGCGCTCGAGTCCGCCCATCGCCCGATCTGCTTCTTCGGGCACACTCACGTGCCGGTCGCCTATATCCAGAAGGGCGCCGACCTATCGGTGCTGCATCCGCAGCCAGGCGGCCCTGAAACAACCGTGGTCAACGTGGTCAAGAAGCACCGGTATCTCATCAACCCGGGCTCGATTGGACAACCGCGTGACACCGACCCCCGAGCCGCCTACGCCACCTACGATTCCAGAAAACAGCGGATTGAAGTCCGGCGGGTCCCGTATCGGATCGATCTCGCGCAGCAGCGGATCACCGAGGCGGGTCTCCCCGAGAGCCTCGCCTTCCGGCTCGGCCTGGGGCGCTAGCGAGGCTCCGCCTCGCTAGCCGAGCGTTTCTCACGACCCGGCTATGCGGGGGCTCGGCGCCGTGGGCGTCAAACTTTGGGGTTCTGCTGCGCCTGCTTCTTGGCGGCCCGCTCTTCCCGGCGGCGCAACTCGGCCGCATACGCGTCGGCCGCCGCACGCGAACCGAGAATCCAGCCGGCAACCAACCCGAAGAGCAGTATGGCTGGGATATAGACGAAATGTCCGGCAGGCATGGCACACGAGGCAGTCAGAATGGCAGAGTCAGCATTGAGCTGCTGCGCTGACGCACGCATCTATGCAGCACCCGTTCAGCCCGACCGACCTGACACCGTTGACACGAGCAGCGCTCCGGTGACCTTCTGACTTCCACCTTCTGACTTCTATTCTTGGGATTGCTCTCTCTCGCCAATCCGGCGCGACACGTCGGCGAGCTCTTGCTCCACCGTGCCGAGCCGCCGCCAGATGGTCCACATATACCCGATCGCGATCGCCCAGACCACGGAATAGGCAGCAACCAGCAGCGGCGCCGCCGGGAGCTGATCCTCGGGCGGGATGTCGCCCATCGGCACGAACTCGTCCTGGGCCGCCTCGGGTGGCTGGGCTGCGACGGTCGTCTCCCCCCCGGCCCACACCGTGCACAGAACGACCACCGCCAAACCCAGCGCCACGGCCATCGCGTGATCGGAGCCTCTCCGGTCCAGGCGTGTCACAAGCTACTCCTCCTCCAGTGCCAGATACAGCCGTTCGAGCGTCGCGCGCTGCTCTTCCAGACGGCTCCGGACCGACAGCAGCGCCAGACAGAGCACGATGAAGCCGGCGAACGACCACCAGAGCGGAATACCGAACTCCACCGGCAGGGTCGGCACGACCGACGTCCGGGGATGCACGGTGCGCCACATCTCGGTCGAAACGTAGAGAAACGGCACGTTCGCCATAGCGAAGATCCCGAGACCGGCCGCAAGCCGCTCCGAACCGGCACCGCCGTATTGCCGCAGGAGCAGATAGGCGACGAGAATCAGCTCGAGGATCACCGCCATCGTCAATCGTGCATCCCACTGCCACCACACGCCCCAGGCCTTGACACCCCAGAGCGGCCCTGTGATCAGCCCCATCAACCCGAAAATCACCGCCAACTCGGCGGCGGCCACCGCCAGCCGGTCGGCCGCGGGCGTGCGACGAAACAGGTAGATGCCGCTGGCGACGCCCAGGATGAAGATCGCCAGGAACATCGCCATCCAGGACGGAAAATGGAAGTAGAAGATCTTCTGCACGAGCCCCATCGTCGACTCGTAGGGGGCGCGCACGATAATGATCGGCGCGGTCACGAACAGGAACAGCGACACAACGGTCAGCACCGGAAACAGGCGTTTACTCATCGACAACTGTCCCCTGCCTTCTGAGTTCTCGGGCATGTTTTCGCTCGTCTCGATCGCCCTCATTCTGTCATGACGGGCTCGAATGTCCAGAACGCCAGCGTCAGGAAGACCGCGTCGAAGGAGAACAGCAGACCGATCCAGAGGCGTGCCATTGCCAGATCGGGCTCCGGCTGCAGCAGCGCGGCGGTGCCGCTGACCCCCATGATGAGCACCGGGATCGTCACCGGATACAGCAGGACTGGCAACAGCACCGCCCGGTTGGTGGTCCGCACGAGCATCGCCGAGAACAGGGTGCCGACACTGGCGAACCCGATGGTCCCGAGCGTCAGCAACGTCAGGAGCCGCCACACATACTGGAACAGTGGTGCCCGGAACAGAAACGCCACCAGCACCACGACCACGGCCTCGACGACCGCCAGCAGCAACAAGATCCCGAGCAGCTTGCCGAGATAGATCGCCGGGCGATCGACCGGGGCAAGCAACAGCCCGCGCAGCGCGTCGTGGTTCCGCTCCCGCTCGAAGGCGCGTCCGAGCGCCAGCGTCCCCGAAAACGCGATCGTGATCCAGAGGATGCCGGACGCCGCTCCCTCAACCGCCTGCCCGCCGCGCACGAAGCCGAACGAGAAGACGAGGACACACGACACCGCGAAGAAGAGCGTCGTGAACAGCATCTCCCGGTTGCGTGACTCGACGCGAAGGTCCTTGCGAAGCACCAGCCAGGCAACCTTCAGAAAACCGCTCATGCGGTGTGCTCCTCGGCGGCCTTGACGGGCCTGGCGACCGTGACTCCACCGCCGTCCGGCCCCGCCGGGCGGCGTCCTCCCCCGCGATCGACGATCGCCGCGCGATACCGCTCCCTCAACGACCTGCCGTCACCGAGCTCGCGTATCCGACCTCGACGCAGGATTATGGCGTGATCCAGCAGACCGTCCACCACATCCAGATCGTGGGTGGCAAGCACGATGATCCGGCGCGCGGTCCGCAACGCCCGCAAACGCATGACCAGCGCCACACACGCCGCCTCGTCCAGACCGGTGAACGGCTCGTCGAACAGCACGAGCCGCGGCGAGTGCAGCAGCGCACGCTCCAACGCCAGTCGCTGGCGCATTCCACGCGAGAACCCCTCGACGACGTCATCCGCCCGATCGGCGAGTCCGGCACTGGTCAGCGCCTCGCCGACCCGCTCGGCCGGTCGATCCAGGCTATACATCCCCGCGAAGAACTCGAGGTTCTCTCGGGCCGACAGTTCGGGATACAGCTGGAGGTCGTGGGAGAGAAAGCCAACCTGCGCCCGGAGCGCGGCGCCGGCCTCACGCGCCGTCCGGTCCCCGTAGCGCACCTCACCTGTCGACGGCTCGATCAGCGTCGAGAGCAGCCCCAGCAAGGTGGACTTGCCGGCGCCGTTCGGTCCGAGCAACCCGATAATCTGCCCGGCCGAGCAGGTCAGCGACACGTGGGCCAACGCCCGCCGACGCCCGTAGACACGGGAGACGTCGGAGACGGTGACCTGCTCGAAATCGGCTGTGTCGGGGTGTGGCACGTGACTGGAGCGCATGCTCGAGGAGTCAGAAGGCAGCCGTGAGAAGGAAATCTGAGGGCCCGCGCCAGCTTCTCAGTATCTCGACCGCGGGCAAACCTGACTTGACACCGTCAACGCCGGCGAAGCCCACTTCTCTTCCGACCGCTGACATCTGCCTGGTGACGTCTGGAACGTGCCGCACTCTACGCCTGCGCCTGACGCGATGTCGCGTCGACTGCGTCCACCGCCGCCGGCACCAGCCCTTCGTCCAGATCCCGCACCATCTGCTCCAGCTCCGGGAGCGGGAGGTGGATGCCAAACCGTTCCTCCAGGTCGGCGAGCAGTGTGGGGAGGTCTCTAGTACCG
>JADFPE010000095.1:0-1586 GCA_022562495.1 Acidobacteriota bacterium | reverse complement strand
GCGTCCACCGCCGCCGGCGCGAGCCCTTCGTCCAGATCCCGGAGCACGCGCTCCAGCTGGGCGATCAGCTCGGCGCGCCGGGTCCCGTAGCGCGTCGCTCCGATCGTGCTGTGGCGATGTTGTTGCTCGGTCTTCACAAGATCGTCGAACAGTTTCTCACGCCGGGTCTGCAGCACCTCGACCCGCCGGGCGTCGATGTCGCCGCCACCCGGCCCACGCCCTCCCCAGACACTGACGGCCACGATGAGGCCGGACAGCGACAACGCGATGAGCCGAGGCCAGCCACTGTGATGCGGGAGACCGCTGAGCTCGAGCACGACCGCCTGGCCTGCCGGCACCCGCACCCCGGCCCCCCACAGCAACGGGAACCCCCCGGCCGTGTCAGCCGCCATCTCCCCGCGTCGGTCGATCAGAGCGGACGCCACATCCATCGCGCCCCACTTCTCGACGAACACGAGCAGCTGGTCGAAATCGGCCGGGAACGTCTGCGACAGGACCAGACTGCCGCTCGAGTACGGCAGGATGTACGCGACCCGCACCGGTGTGACGCCGGGCGCGAACGCGCCCGAGACCGATACCCGTGCCCCATCGACGATCGTCCGCGGGGTCGACCCCTGCAGGACGGTCCCGGCCTGGGCCCCGGACGGCAGCGTGAGCTCGAACGGCCTCTGCGGCTCCACCGGCCCATCCGCCACGTTGAGCACATCGAGGAGGTAGTACACCTCGAGGGTCTCCTCGCCGAGCTCGATCAGAATCCGCGAGTCCTGCCCGAGTGTCACGCGGCCCGGTCTGGCGACCACCGTCGCTCTCGGGTCGCCACCACCCCCGCCGGTCACACCCACCAGCAGCACCGCGACGCCGCCCCTGCCCGGTGTCGCGAACGGCTGCGACACGAGACGCTCGCCGTCCAGGGTGGTGGCGACCCGCACCTGCGACCCTGGGCTCAGGCTCGTGAAGGCGGCGCGCCCCTCGCGGTCGGTCTCGGCCGTCGACACCGTGTCGCCGGCCAGCAGCTCCACCGGGTGGTCCGGCACATTGTTCGCGAAGGTACCGCGGATGACGCGCACGGTGATCAACCCGTCCGCCAGATTGGGGTCGGGCCGGGGAATCCCGGACATCTGCCGGGGATCCGGTTGCGCCCACAGGACGGCTCCGGCAACGCACACGAGCAGCGCGCTCGCCCTCACCCACACGGTCCCTCCGCGTCGCACGGTCTGACGTCTGACGTCTGACGTCTCGAGTACCCTCACAGCGGTGTCCCGCACCCCTTGCAGAAGCGGGCGTCCTCGTCGTTCACGGTGCGACAGCTCCCGCACACCCCCCGGTCAGCCGTCGCCGGTGCCGCCGACGTCTCAGCCGACGCGCTCAGTCGCCCCTGGAGCTCGCGCTCGATGCGCGCCGGATAGTTGACCGCGTCGACATCCAGCTGCTTCATCAGCCGGATGGCCAGCACGCGCAGCCGCCGGCCCATCTCCTCGAAGTCACCGTCCGACACCTTCCCCATCGCCCGGTCGAACTCGAGCTCCTTGAGGGAGCGCAGCACCAGCGTCTTCTCGCGCTCCACCGCCGCGCGGCTGCGCGATCCG
>JADFPE010000319.1 GCA_022562495.1 Acidobacteriota bacterium | reverse complement strand
CGACTTCGTCGTTCACGACGGCCATGCCTACGGCTTCGACGGGAGCATCCTCGCGTGCAACGACGTCGAAGACGGCACGCGCACGTGGAAGGGCGGACGCTACGGCCACGGCCAGCTCGTCCTGTTGGCCGACCAGGACGTGCTGCTGGTGCTGTCGGAGCAAGGTGAGCTGGCGCTGGTCGAGGCGGCCCCCGACCAGTTCACGGAACTCGCCCGGTTCCCGGCGCTCGAGGGCAAGACCTGGAACCACCCCGTGCTGGTCGGCGACGTTCTGCTGGTGCGCAACGACCAGGAGATGGTGGCGTTCCGGCTGTCCCTCGCGGGCGGCTGACGCGCGTGGCCTTCACGGCCATCGCCACGATGATAGTTACTGGAGGCCCTGTGCCGCTCTACGCTCGTCGGCCCGCGCACCGCCGAGCATAGCTTCCATCGCATAGTTCCCCTCGTGACAGGCGTACTCGAACAACTGGAGCTCGTTCCGCCGCATCGGTAGCTGCACTGTCCACGGAGCAACCCATGTGTCCGGATCGGTCACCGTGAACTCGTAGTGGAGGGTGTCCGCATCCACCCGGGTAAACCGTTCGACCAAGCGCATCGTGGGGGTCGATCCCCGCCAGCCGCGCTTCGCATCGAAATTGGTCGTCTCGACCACCAGGGTCTCCCCTTCCCAGTGCCCCCGCGAGTCGCCGGACAACTGGCGGAGACCGTCGTCGAGCACGGGACGTCCGTCGAGCGGCACGACGCGAACGGTATGCACCATCTCGGTCAGCAGCACGACGTGGTCCGGTGTCTGAAAGAGCTGCATGTTCTGGTTGTAGCCGCCCGGGGTGATGGGCGGTCCTGCATTGAATCCCAGAATGCATCGATCAGCGTTACTCAGGTCCATAAATGACTCGGGGAGATCAGGGCTGACGGACCCGCGGCCGGCTGCCGCCCGCTCCCGCCCGGCCTCCGGCTAGAGTGGTGTCAACCACTGCCAAATTCATCAGCGGCAGTCCGAAAATATCTCGCATCTCGACATCACACATCGAGCGGGCCAATCTGACCGTGCGGATGCAGCTTCGTCGATTTACCCGCCTGACGAACGGGTTCAGCAAAAAGCTGGCGAACCTGAAGGCGATGGTGGACGTGTTCTTCGTGTGGTACAACTTCTCTCAGGTCCATCAGACCTTGCGGATGACGCCCGCAATGGAGGCGGGCTGGACGGACCACATCTGGACTGTGAAAGAGCTGATGACGACCTGGGATTGAAATATGGGGTCCGTTCTTGAACTGATATTCGAGCCGCTCGGTTTGTATATCAGATGGAAACTCTCGGGTAGCAAGGATTCATATCTCCAATACTGGGAGACAAATTCAAATATCTGGATAGACGCCACTATCGGAATCGCAGTGTTGGCGCTCGCGATCTTTTTGGTGTACGAAGGGGCGTTGCTGTTCATCTAGCTCATCCCGCAACACCCCATTAGCCCATTACCTTCGGTCACGAGGTCGTCGCGGACGAGATCAGGCGACCGATCCAACGACGGCAAACAGCCACGCCCCAGCGATCCAGTCTCGTGATCTTCCCCGCGTCTCGTCAGTCTCTCTCCGGCAAAGCAAACACGAAGAGGTTGTTCCCCGAGCTCGGACGCAGCTCTGGCGTCAGGCCCATGAAGTGCGACGCCGTCCCCCCGCTGCCGGTGCTGACCGCCACATACTGCCGACCACCAACCGCGTAGCTGATCGGAAAGCCGGTGACCGGTGACCCGATGTTGATCTCCCACAGCACCTCGCCCGTGTCCTGGTCGAAGGCCCTGAAGCGCCCATTGACATCGCCACCGAACACGAGCCCTCCTCCGGTCGCCACGAGCGACATCGTCGCGGCGCGCTGCTCGAAGAGCCAGATCGTCTCCCCGGTCTCCGCGGAGATCGCCCGGACGGTGCCGGCGTTCTCGGTGCCGGGTGCCAGCTGGTGGCGGTAGGCGATGGCGTAGGTGGTCGATCGGCTCTCGGTGCGCGCGACCGGGGTGTCCTCGGGGAACGTCGTGGTCGCCATCATGCGGGCGCACGTGTTCCGCAGCGGCATATACATCGTGTTGGTCAGGGGACTATAGGCACCCGCCTCCCAGTCCTTTCCGCCGTTCCAGGTAGGACACGTGAACACCTCCTGCCCCAGCGCGGTGAAGACGACTTCCGCGTTCTCCGACACCGCCCCGGTCGCACCATCGATGTGGCTGATGACGTTCTGCGTGACGGTCGGCGTCGCCCAGAGGAACTCGCCGGTCTCGCGGTCGAGCGTATAGACCACCCCGGTCTTGCCGGGAATGCCGGTCATCACCTTGCGGACCTCACCCGGCTCGAGTCGGGGGTTGATCCAGCTCACCGCCGACGGGTCGGGCGCCACCGCGGTGTCGACGAGGATGCGTTCGAACGGATGGTCGAGGTCCCAGTGGTCGTTCAGGTGCTGGTAGTACCACCGGATGTCCCCGGTGTCGACGTCGAGTGCCAGCGTCGAGTTGTGGTAGAGGTGCGTGTTGTCGATACCACCGAGCATGAACTTCGGGGCAGGCGAGGTGACCGACGTCCCCTGGTAGATCAGGCGCAGTTCGGGGTCGTAGCTTGCCGGCATCCAGGTGCCGACGTGAAGACGCTCGTCCCATGGCACCCCGCCCCAGGTCTCGTCCCCCGGCTCGCCCGGCTTCGGAATGGTATGCCGCCGCCACAGCTCTGCTCCGGTGCGCGCGTCGTGCGCAAGGATGACGCACGAGTCGGGACCGCCGGCTGGACGGCAGCTCCGCCCCGAAATCACCTTTCCGTCGGCAATGATCGGACCCGAGCTGTGCCCGGCCGGTGTGACCTTGTAGTCGAAGATCTGGGTTTCCCAGGCGATCTCCCCGGTCGTGGCATCGAGCCCGAACACGTAGTCGTCGTCGCTCGTGTTGATGATGAACCGGTCGTAGATCGCGATGTTCCGGTTGTTGCGGGCATTGCCGCCCACGTACTCGTAGACATCGTCCGGGAGATCGCGACGATGCGCCCAGATCAGATCGCCCGTCACGGCATCGATCGCCTCGATGACGTCGCTCGCCTGCGGCATGTACATCACGCCGTCGTAGACCAGCGGCGTCCCTTCCTGCCGCCCGGATGCAAGCGCTCGCGTCCAGACCATCCGAAGATCAGCCACGTTCTCCCGGGTGACCTGGTCCAGCGGGCTGTAGCCCCAGCTGTCGAGCGTGCGGCGCCACATCAGCCAATCTCCGGGCGCTGGACGCTGCAGCATCGCGTCCGTCACCGGGACGAACTCGGCGGAGGACTGCGCGTGAACCGTGAGCGGCGCCAGGCATGCCACGGCGGTCGTGACAGCCGCCGCGATCACCAGAACAGGTCGTGAAGCACCACACTGCACATGCATCGCACGTCTCCTAGCCGGGTTCGAGAGGCATCAGTCGCTGAGAATCAGCCGATTATACCTGCCGAAGGCGGAGAACCGCGGTCAGGTGGGCGAGCCAGCGATTGCAGGCGTCAGCGCTGGACAGTGACAGGGCCGCCAGGCAACCCACGACAGGAATGATGGTGCCGGAGACGCGCCTGTGCCGCCTTCGCTCTCCCCCGCGACTCACCCTTCCACAACGTATCCGTCCCCTTGGGGACGCCAACTTCTACACAGCGGACTGGCCACGACACCCGCCGGTGA
>JADFPE010000318.1 GCA_022562495.1 Acidobacteriota bacterium | reverse complement strand
GCGATGCAGACCAGCATCGCACTTCCTCAGGTGGACCGGCGTGGTTCGGGACGGGAACCGAAGGCTTCTTGCCTACCCAGACCGCGTTTTTCGAGCGCCCTCGCAAATCGCCAGAACGGCAGGGTGCCCTAGGCGGCGTTTCACAGAAATGGCGTAGTACCGCTCGCGCACTGCGTCGATTCGGCCCGCCACGCGTACCTTGTACTGGCGGCACACCTCCCGTTCAATCACTGTTGGTGCCGGAAACAACCCGACGCCGTCCTGGCCGAAGACTTTCAGTAGGGCCGTATCGTCAAACTCACCGACGATTGTGGGTCGGATGTTTTCCGCTGAGAACCATTGTTCGAGATCTCGACGGATGGCGCTGGTCTCTGTGGGCACCAAAAGGGGCGCGCCCTCGAGCGACCGCGGAAATCGTCGGCGATATTTCAAGGCGAGCTTAGGGGTGCCGAAAAACGACACACCAGACTCGTCGAGTAAATGGTTGAACGCACGAATGTCGACCGTCGAGCTGACCGGCGCATCTGATAACACGATGTCGATTCGATGGACCGCGAGTTCCGCGAGCAAGTCCTCGAACTTTCCCTCGCGGCAGATGACATGCACGGGCTCCCGAAGCTGGAACGCTGGATTCAACAGCCGATGAGCAACGAGTTTGGGCAGCACCTCAACCAGGCCAACTCTCAACAACAGCGGCCGGCCACCGGATCTACGATGCACCGACTCCTGCAATTCGCGGCCCACCGAAAAAATCTCGTCTGCGTACCGAAACACTGTCTGCCCGAATTCGGTCAGCACGAGATTTCGACCGAGACGTTCGAAAAGCTTATCCTCGAAAAACGACTCGAGCTGAGACAGTTGTTTGCTGATCGTCGGGTGGGTCAAACGCATTTGTGCCGCGGCCCGCGCGATGCTGCCTTCGCGGGCAACGAGCCAGAAATAGTACAGGTGGTGGTAGTTGAGCCACTCCATATGCACCAGGCTGTCTCGATGCTGTCCCAACATCTAACGGTCGACGCGAGGGACAACCTCGAGGAGATGAGGTGCCGGGACGCCACTGCACCAGGCGCGGGAGGATCAAGCGTGACGCTACCCGGATGTCTTGTCAAGTTGAGGCGATTCCACGAACTCGCGGAGTGCACGCTGCAGCAAATCATGCCCGCTGAGAATCAGGCGCTCCAGGCTGGATGACGTGATCATGCGGACAAAGCGCTCGGCGAACCACGAACCGCGCCGACGTCGTGACCGCCGTGCGTTGGCACGGCGATCCGCGGTGCGAGCCATGTAACCCATCTCACCGGCGTAGCCACGGTCGCACTACTCGCGCAGCCCGCGGAGCCAGGCGGCCGGCGCGATGCCACACAAGTTGACTGCCAGCCCGCGCGCGCGTGTCTTGATGGCCTCGGACGTCAGCATTTGGGGCGGGGACCGTTCGGTTGGCTCAGGATCGACGATGAGCCATGTCGAACCGTCGACAACACCAACCTGCCTGCTGCTCAGGGTGAGCGGGTGAGGACGCCCCGCTCAGAAACTGTAGCGCAGACCGAACTGCATCTCGCGGGCGTGCTGGGCGCTGAAGATGCGACCGAAGTTGGGGGTGCCGAAGACCCGGTTCGGTACGTCGAAATTGGCACGGTTCAGCAGGTTGAAGATCTCCCAGCGGAACTCCACACGGCCCCGCCCGCCGACGTACCAGCCCTTCACGATCGAGAGATCGACGTTCGCCAGACCGGGGCGAACACGCTGTTGCGGCCGGCGCTGCCGAAGGTGAACGGGGCCTGCAGGGCGAACGCGGCGGTGTTGAACCACTGGTCGGCCGACCGCTGTCCGGCTGGCAGGGTCGGGTCGCCGATCTGGTCGGGACGCTGCGCCGGGCCGGATCCGATGTTGGCGCGGTCCTGCCCGAGATTGACGGTGAACGGCGCCCCCGACTGCAGGGTGACGACGGCGTTCACGCGCCAGCCGCCCGCCAGGGCCTCGGTCGCCCCGCCCGCCCCCTCGAACAACGGGAACTGATAGCTGCCGCTGGCGACGAACCGGTGCCGGTGGTCGAAGCTCGACAACGCCTGCTCACCCGGAAAGATGTTGCGCACATCCTGCGGGACGTTCGACTCGAACGTGGTGGCGCCCGGACTCGACGCGTCGTCCGTCGATGTCGACAGCGTGTAGGCCACGTTGAACGAGGAGCGCCCGTCGAACCGGCGCTCCGCCTTGACCGTCACCGCGTGATAGATCGACGTGCCGTCGAACCGGATCGCGCGAATCGCGCTGAGCGCCGGGATTGGACGCCGCGTGTCGATCCGACCCGGCCCCGGCGTCGGCACGTTCCGGATGGTGGAGTTATCGGCCCCGATGGTGTACGAGCCCATGTAGGACACCTCCACCATCGTCCGTGGCAGCGCCTCCACCTGGATGCCGCCGCTCCAGGTCTGCGTGTACTCCACCTGGAAGTCGTGGTCCATGATCGCGCCGCCGATGCTGCCGGTCGCGTCGCTGGTCAGGATGTCCCGGGTCTGGAGCGTGGGGACCAGCTGGTCCGATGGCGCGTCCACCTGCTTCAGGAAGAAGAACGGGAGGTTCCGCGTGAACGCCGTTTGCACGCTGTACGCCCACTGGTTGAGGAAGATGCCGTAGCCGCCCCGGATCACCGCCGGCCGGTCCTCGCCGAACGACAGCGCGAACCCGACCCGAGGCGCGAACCGTTTCTTGCTCGGTCGCAGCAGGCTCCGCTCCCAGCCGATCTCACTGGAGGTGACCCACGGAATCGGGATCAGCGGCAGCAGCGCCTCGGCGTCGGGCGAGATGTTGCCCGCGTCGTCACTCGCGATCACGTAGCGCCCGCCCGGCACCGAGAGGTCGATCGATGACAGTCGGTTGTCGACGTCCTTCATGTGCGAGTTCAGCTCATAGCGTAGCCCGTAGTTGAACGTCAGATTGTCACGGGCGCGCCAGTCGTCCTGCGCGTAGAGATGCAGCCAGGTGGTGCGCGCGTCCTCGTCACCGCCCCCGACCCCCGACCGCGCCGAGGTCGGGAACCCGAGCAGGAAGTCGGCCAGCGCGTTGCCGGTCCACTGTCCGGTGTAGGTGAAGGCGCCACGCGCCGTGTCGGCGTTGCGGGGGCGGAACTTCAGGTGGAACAGATAGCCGCCGAACTTGAGGCGATGGTCGCCCCGGTCGATCAGGAAGTTGTCGTAGACCTCGAACTGCTCGTTGTGCCGCGACACGAAGGTCGTCGGGTCGCCCATCGTGCTGTAGAGCCCGGCGGTCGAGATCTGCGGGAACCCGACGTCGCGCGGGTTCCGGCTGACCCCCTGCAGGCCGACCTGACCGGCGAAGTCGACCCCGGCGTTCAGACTCGCCTGCCCGCCGTCCACCGACATGTAGCCGACGCGCAGCTCGTTCAACATGCTGGTGCCGAACGTCCGTGTGTGGCTG
The DNA here is from genome assembly GCA_022562495.1 of Acidobacteriota bacterium. Classification (GTDB taxonomy): domain Bacteria; phylum Acidobacteriota; class Vicinamibacteria; order Vicinamibacterales; family UBA8438; genus NP936. Next base: position 255 of record JADFPE010000318.1, on the reverse strand, counting down.
ACCCCGAGGTTGCGGGCCGTCGTGTCGAGGGTGCGGCCGAAGCCGGGCACGAGCGCCTCCTGCTGGACGCTCGTGCCGAACGGCTGGATCTCGTCGGCGTCGAAGCTGCTGAACCGGACGAACAGCTGGTCGGTGTCGCTCAACCGGTGGTCGACGCGCACACTGAACTGGTGTGCGGCCTTGTCCTGCGGCTCGACCGACGTCAGGTTCTGGAACCGGCTCTCGCCGTTCGGGAGTGGGACGTGGGTGAGGATG
>JADFPE010000317.1 GCA_022562495.1 Acidobacteriota bacterium | reverse complement strand
CATGCGAGACGGGCGAAAGCGGACGAAAACCCCAATGAACACGGCCATTCGCCGGATCTTCGCGTCCGATAACGGCGGTTATGCTAACTTGCAAATAGCTGATTACAAACCACTTATAGACCTCCTCGCCAACTCGCCACAAATTGGCTGGTGTCTCTCTGCCCGGTGAGGCGGATCGCTGCGGGGCGACTACTCTGCTCGGAGGGCGATCATCGGATCCAAACGCGCCGCGCGGCGCGCCGGGATGATGGAGGCGGCGAGCGCCGCCGCGACCACGAGCCCGGCGACGGCGGCGAACGTCATCGGGTCATACGGACTCACCCCGTACAGCAGACCGGCGAGACCACGTCCGGCAGCAGCGGCCGCACCGAGGCCGACGGCCAGGCCGATGCCGGTCACGATGAGGCTGCTGCTCATCACGAGGCGGACGATTCGTGCCGGCGAGGCGCCGATGGCGGCGCGGATCGCCAGTTCCTGCCGCCGCTCGGTGACGGCGCGGGCCAGCGTGCCGAACAGACCGACCAGCGTGACCGCTAGCGCGATCACCGCGAAGCCGGCCGCCGGCACCAGCCGCAGTCGACGGTCGGCGATCGAGGCGGCCAGATGGTCCTCGAGTGTCTGGACATCGGGCACCGGCAGCGCGGGATTCAGGTCGCGAATGATGTCGCGCACCACTGGCGCCAGCTGGGCAGGGGCTCCGGTGGTACGAACCACCAGATACGACACCCCGAAGGGTCTGGTATGCCAGGGCACATACACCGCACCGCCACGTGGCGCGTCGAGCCCTTGATACTTGATGTCGTCGACGACTCCGATGACCGGCGAGTCCCGCGTCAACCCGAGCATCGGGGAGAAGCTGTAGCGCATGGTCCGGCCGACCGCGTCCTCGTCCGCATGGATGAACCGCGCGGCCGACGCACTCAGGATCGCCACCGTCACCTCCCCCACCTCGTCACGTGCCTCGAATCGTCGCCCGCCGAGCAACGGTGTGCCGAGTGCCGCGAAGTAGCCGGACGTCACCGAGCCGAACGACAGCGTGATGGAGTCGTCGCGGGTGTCGCTGGTGTAGCGGATAACCAACGTGATCGGCGACACGGTCGGCGGGAGCGTACTGCCAACGCCGGCGGCCTGGACTCCGGGAAGAACGCGCACCCGAGCGAGCAACTCATTGACGAACGGCGTCTCAGCCACCCCGTCGATGAACCTCGTGTCGCTCAGCATCAGTTTGGCGGTCAGGACATTGCGGGGCTCGAAGCCGCCTTCTTCACCGAGAAGCCGGCCGACGCTGCGCGCCAGCAACCCGGTCCCGGTCAGCAGCACGATCGACAGCGCGAGCTGAGCGGCGACCAGCCCCGCGCGGAGATGCCGGGTGGCAGGGGTGCCGGTCATGACCGTTCCGCGGAGCAATTCGGCGCCGTTGTGTCTGACCACACCGGAGACAGAGGCGCCACCGCAGACCACCGCCACCAGGAGTGTCACCGCCAGCACGGCGAGCAGCACCGGGAGGTCGATTGTGATCGCATCGAGACGGGGCAGCACCCCGGCGGCGGCAGACATGAAGACCCTGAGTCCCGCCAGGGCGACCGCCATTCCGACCCCCAGACCTGTCGTGGCAATCAGCAGGCTCTCGATCATCGCGGTTCGAACCAGACGCCGGGTCCCGGAGCCGAGCGCCAGTCTGACCGCGAACTCCCGCCTGCGAACCACCGACCGCCCGACCATCAGCGTGATCGTGTTTGCGCAGGCGACGAGTAACACCAGGAGCGCCGCGGCAATCGAGACCTGGAGTGCTGGTTTGGCGTCACCGAGCAGCGCTTCCTCGATGGTGACGACCGTTGCGAGGCCGCTCCACTCGGCGCCACGTATGTCGCGGCCGACACGGTTGGCGTCCTCGCGCACCTGGGCGAGCGTCAACCCATCCCGGATCCGCCCGACGAGATGGTAGGTACCGGTTTCCTCTGAGGCGACCGCCGGAGCGGGGACCCAGGCGTCGACATCACCGGACGGGAACGCAAACGACAGCGGCATGACCGAGGCGACATCGTATCGACGGTCGCCGATGGTAACGGCCTGTCCCAGAGCCGACGCGCCCGTCGCCGTCTCGAGGATCGCCGCCAGTGCCGCGCTGATGACAACCCGGCCGGCGGCGGGTTCGAGCCGCGGTATCACACCTCGTGCGGCCGGCACGCCGAGCACCTCGAAGAAGTCCACCGTGACGAAGGTGGTGTGTACGACGCGGGGAGCGCCCGCACCCCGCACGGTTTGCTCCTGTGTATGGTGACCGGCGATCTGGACAGTCCGGAACCCGGTCAGCCAGTCAGGGAGCGCCGCGAGGTCGACGCCTAGGCCGTCTCCATCGTTGACGTTCGTGACCGTGACCAACCGCGACGGCTCTGGATACGGGAGTGGCCGCCAGAGGATGCCGTAGGCGACCGCGAACACAGCGGTGTTGATGCCCAGACCCAGCGCAAGCGTCACGACCGTCACCGCCGAGAACCCTGGCTGTCGAAGAAGGGACCGGACAGCGTATCTCACGTCGCGAATCAGGCTCATCGGATGTCACCTTCCGTGACACGCTGGTCGGTTGCAACCGGAATGACAGCACCGTATCGAAGGTCCACTGGGATGTCACGTCACGATGTTTGGACGGACCACTGCGGCATCGACCCGCGATGCACGGCGCTCGACGCCGAGCCCGCGTCGGCGCGCAGATCGCCATCAGCGGACCGGGATGACGTCGCTGATCTTCCCGCGAGGAAACTGACCGGTCCGAGAGAACTCGACCAGCGACGCGACGCGTTGCGCGATCTCCATCGCAGTCAGATCGGCCGTTGGCGACGAGTCGCCGGGGCGCACGTTCGTTGGCGTGAGGAGCCCGCCTATTTTCGCCTGCAGCTCCAGTGTGCGGATCCACGCCAGACACGACGGCGGGTCGCCTTTCATCACCGCGGGCGCCAACCCGCGCAAGACAAAGTCGGAGCGTTCGAGGATCAGCGCGCGCAGCTGCTCGGTGTCGCCCCGCGTCTTCGTGCACACGGCCAGCAGCTCGGCGTTGACGTCCTCGTGCGCGGTGAAGACCGAGACGTCGAGCGCGTCGGCAATTTGCCGGTAGGTCCCGCCCTGGACGCGGAGCGCCATCGCCTTCTGCCGCCGCACCGCGATCCGCTCGAGCTCCCCCGGCGGCGTCCCCCCAGGCCGGCTCCGGGTCGTCTTCGGGATCCGCGCCAACGCGGCCGGTCCGAGGTGCTTCTGGGTCGCTCGCTTGCGTGCCCGCCGCGCCCACGCCTTCGTGCCCGCGCGTTTCCGCGCCGCCGCCGTCCTCTTCGTTGCCCTCACGTCCCAGGTCCTCGGTCGCCCCCGTTTGCGTGCGCGTTGCTCACCCGATCGCGCACCGTTTTTCGTGTCAGTGGAAAGGGTGCGTTTTGGCGACCCCTCATCCTATTCGACCTGTTCGACGTCGGGACGTGTCGATCGTGCCCGCGCTGGCCCTCACGTTCGACGCGGACGGACGCTCTCACTCTAGCCGGCTAGGCCAGGAGGCTATCCGCCGACACGCCGATCGCGTCGTGGCGTCGCCCTCACGTCCTCGAATGTGTTCAACGCTCATGGGCGTTCGGTCCTTCAGCGCCTCGATCTGCGGTTGCCACATGAGGCTGCTGCACAGGAAGCTGTGGGCCAGCACGATCGGCGGACCGTCCCCGGTG
>JADFPE010000316.1 GCA_022562495.1 Acidobacteriota bacterium | reverse complement strand
GGTTCGGGCTGAGCGACCAGCCGGCCGCCATCGCGGCCGCGGGGGCGCTGGTGCACTATCTGCGCGAGACCCAGAAGGCGCAGCTCACCCACGTCCACACCATCGTCTTTCGCCAGACCGCCGATGCGATGGTGCTCGACCCGCCCACCCTGAAGCATCTCGAGGTGGTCGTGTCGAGCGAAGGGACACGCGCCGGCTCGCTGCTCGGCGAGATCGACAAGACCGTCACCGTGATGGGGAGCCGGTTGCTTCGCGGATGGCTGCTCCGCCCGCTCGTCAGTCTCGACCGAGTCCACAACCGGCTCGACGCAGTCGAGGAGCTCGCGTTCAAGTCGGTCGAGCGAGGCAAGCTCCGCGAGGCGTTCACATCGGTTCAAGACATGGAGCGGCTGGTGGCGCGCGCCGCGATGGGTGTCGCGGGACCGCGGGACCTGGTCGCGTTACAACGGTCGCTGGCGGTCGTTCCCCGTGTGCGTGCCATCCTGGAGCCGCTCCTGGCGCCGCTGACCGACAGTCTCCTGGCCGAGCTCGACGAGGTGCCCGATGTGCGGGACGCCATCGAAGCGACGCTCGTCGAGGCCCCCCCGGCCCTGGCGCGTGACGGCGGAGCGATTCGGGACGGGGTGGACGCGACGCTCGACGAGCTCCGGGGCATCAGCCGTGGTGGTAAGAAGCAGATCGCGGCGATGGAGGCAGCCGAACGGTCGCGCACCGGGATCGGGTCGCTGAAGATCAGGTTCAACCGCGTGTTCGGCTACTACATCGAGGTCTCGAAGGCGAACCTGCACGCGGTGCCGGACGACTATCACCGCAAGCAGACGATCGCCGGCGGCGAACGCTTCATCACCCCGGTGCTCAAGGAGTACGAGCAACAGGTGTTGGGGGCGGATGAGCGGATCCTGGAACGGGAGATCGCGCTGTTCGACGCGCTGCGGCACCAGGTGGCGACGGCGTCGGCGCGGGTCCAGGACTCGGCGCGGGCGCTGGCCAATCTCGACGTGCTGGCGGGGCTGGCCGAGACGGCGGCCGTGAACGACTACACCAAGCCCCACGTGCACGATGGGGACGAGCTGCTGATCACCGAAGGGCGACATCCGGTCGTGGAGCGTCATGTCGGTCATGTGTTCGTGCCCAACGACGTGACGCTGAACGCATCCACCCACCAGGTGATCATCCTGACCGGTCCGAACATGGGCGGCAAGTCGACCTACTTGCGGCAGGTGGCCTTGACCGTGCTGATGGCGCAGGCGGGGTCGTTCGTGCCAGCCACCCGCGCAAAGGTGCCGATGACCGACCGCATCTTCGCGCGGGTCGGCGCGTCCGACAACATTGTGCGTGGGCAGTCGACGTTCATGGTCGAGATGCAGGAGACCGCCAATATCCTGCACACCGCGACATCGCGCAGCCTCGTGCTGCTCGACGAGATCGGCCGCGGCACGTCTACCTACGACGGGTTGAGCATCGCTTGGGCGGTGGCGGAGCATCTGGCCACCGATGCACGGGCCCGGCCGAAGACGCTGTTCGCGACCCACTACCACGAGCTGACCGATATCGCCGACGCGTTGCCGGGGGTGACGAATTACCACGTGGTGGCGCGCGAGTGGGAGGACGAAATCCGCTTCTTACGCAAGGTCGAGCCGGGCCGATCGGACCGGAGCTATGGTATCCAGGTGGCGCGTCTGGCCGGGCTGCCGGCACGGACCGTGGAGCGCGCGAAGCAGATCCTGGCCGGGCTCGAGCGGGACGAGCTGTCCCGCGGTGGGCGTCCGACGCTGGCTGGCGCCGACGCTGACCCGCAGACCCAGTTGGGGTTGTTTGTCGCGCAACCGGTGACGGACGCGGCGGTGGTCAGACGCCTCCGGAAGGTCGATCTCGACCGGCTGACGCCGCTCGATGCGCTGACGTTGCTGGCCGAGCTCAAGCGGGAGGCGGACTAGTGTGAGCATGCTCACGGCGGCAGGAGTCAGACGTCAGCAGTTAGAAGAAGCCTGGAAGGCTGCGTCGACAGCTGTGTGAGAGGCACACGGGCGCGATGCGTGAGGTCGGGGAGGAGTGCGGGGTGGCGGAACGGATCGGCATCATCGGCGGCGGATTCAGTGGACTGTTGTGCGCCTATCTGCTCGAACACATGCTCGGTGACCGGGCCGAGATCGTGGTCCTCGAGGGGAGCGACCGGGTCGGGGGACGGGTGCGGACCACCCAGCTGCCCGAGGCGGGTGTCAGCTATGAGGCCGGGGTTGCCGAGTTCTACGACATCACCGGGAACCCGCATCTGCGCCGTCTCATCCGTCATCTCGGCCTCGAGACGCGTCCACTGAGGGGGACCCCGTATTTCGTGATCGACGACCGCGTCGTGCACGACGACCTGGAGCTCGAGCAGGTGGTCGGGAGCCGTGGCATGGACCGCCTCCGCCGTTTCTGGGAGCACGGGACGGCATTGCGTCCACCGGCCGACTACGCCTTGGCCGGTCAGATGCGGGATAACGACCATCCATGGCTGCGCAGGACCTTCGAGGACGTGCTGGCCGAGATCGACGATCCGTTCTGTCAGTGGTTCACGGCGATGCAGTGTCACAGCGACCTGGCCACCGAACCGCCTGTGACGAGCGGACTGTTCGGCATGGACAACCTGCTGATCGACCACCCGGGCTACTGCTCGATGTACACCTTGGTCGACGGCAACGACGGGCTGGTTCAGGCGCTGGCCAACCGGGTCCAGTCCCCGATCCTGCGGTCCGCCCCGGTCGCGTCGGTGAGCGCGGATGCGGAACGGGGGCTGTGCGTCACGTTCAGGGCGGACGGCGACGAGCGGAGTGAGCTGGAGGTCGATACCCTGATCGTCACCCTCCCCCCGCCCGGGATCCGGGCGATGCAGTGGAGCGACGACCGGTTGGCTGCGGCCGTCGGCGAGCACGTGCGGCACCACGACCACGGCACGACGTATCTGCGTGTCACGCTCCTCTTCCGGCGGCGGTTCTGGCGCCGGCAGTTTCCGGAGGACTACTTCGTCAGTGATGCGTTCGGCGGCGTCACGGTCTACGACCAATCGCCAGACGACGGTGCGGCCGGGGTCGGGATACAGAGCTGGCTCCTTGGGGGCGCGCACGCGCGCGACCTGTCCGCCCGGTCGGACGACGAGATTGTGGCGGCCGTTCTGGCGGCGATGCCCAGTGCGTTGCCGGTACGGGACGGCGTGCTGGTACGCGGGTGTGTGGACCGGTGGACCGGGGCGTCCGGAGTGTCAGGGCTGCCAGGCGGCGTGCCGTTACTGCCGCTGGACCAGCGGCACAGCCCCGACCCGCGCTGGCCACAACTGCAGTTCGTCGGCGACTATCTTTACGACAGCACACTGTGCGGCGCCCTCGACGCGGTGCTCTACGCGGTGGCCCGTCTGGGTGCGCGTGTCGAGGTGCGGACCGGAGAGCCGGTGGTCGGGGTATCGGACCTGTTCGCCGCCCCCGCGTCAGGCATCTCCGACCTGGCGCCCTCGTCCCCGTCCTCCGCCTTCTTTCTCGACGAGCGGTCCGCCAATCGCCGCTAGCGGCGAGCGAGGCTCCGCCTCAGACCGTCCCGACCCTGTCGGATCCGCCTCGCTAGCCGAGCTGGTCTCACAGCCCCACTACGCGGGGGCTCGACTCCTTGAGCGGAGGCTGTTGCGGTCAGAGCGAAAACAACACGATCGAAAATGGAGTTGCGCCCCGTCACACG
>JADFPE010000094.1 GCA_022562495.1 Acidobacteriota bacterium | reverse complement strand
ATCGACAACCGCCGGATTCTGCTGGTCGATGACGTGTTGTACACCGGTCGCACAATTCGCGCGGCGCTCGATGCGCTCATCGACTTCGGTCGCCCTCGGTCCATCGAGCTCGTCGTCCTGGTGGACCGGGGGCACCGCGAGCTCCCGATCAAGGCCGACTATGTCGGCAAGAATCTGCCGACCTCCCTTCGCCAGAGCGTCCAGGTCCGGTTGGAAGAGGTCGAGGGGGTGGACGAGGTGGTGCTAGAAGATGCTCCCGACTGCTGATGGCACGCGTCACGCTGCCGGGATGCCGCTCGCCGAGGGTGGTCGGTCGTCCGGCGCGCCACCGGTACTCGAGACACCGGCCGGGCTGCGAGCGAAGGACCTGCTGAGCATCGGCGACCTGTCGGCGAACGAGATCCTGCTGATTCTCGAAACGGCCGAGGCCATGAAGGAGGTCGGCACCCGGACGATCAAGAAGGTGCCGACGCTGCGGGGCAAAACGGTGGTGAATCTCTTCTACGAACCGAGCACCCGGACCCGCGCCTCGTTCGAGATCGCCGAGAAGCGGCTCAGCGCCGACACCCTGAACCTCGCGGCGACCGATTCGAGCGTCGTGAAGGGCGAGACGCTGGCCGACACCGTGCGCAATCTCGAGGCGATGGCCCCCGACATCATCGTGCTGCGGCATGGCTCGGCGGGGGCCGGTCATCTGGCAGCGCGTCTCTGTCGCGCCCGGATCATCAACGCGGGCGACGGCATGCACGAGCACCCGACTCAGGCGTTGCTCGACGCGCTGACCATTCGGCAACGCAAGGGCCGGGTCGAGGGGCTGAAGGTTTCCATCATCGGTGACCTGCTGCACAGCCGCGTGCTGCGGTCGAACGTGCTGCTGCTGCGCGCGCTCGGTGCGGAGGTCTGCGCCTGCGGGCCGGCCACCTTGATGTTGCCCGACATGCCCCGGCTGGGGGTGCGGGCGACCACCTCGATCGACGAGGCGGTCGAGGACGCCGACGTGATCATGCTGCTCCGGATCCAGCTGGAGCGGATGCGCGGCTACTTTTTCCCGTCGCTGCGCGAGTATTTTCAGCTATTCGGGATGACGGTGGCGCGTCTCCGCCGCGCGAAACCGGACGTCATCATCATGCATCCTGGTCCGATGAACCGTGGTGTCGAGATCGCGTCTGAGGTCGCCGACGGGCCCTACTCGGTCATTCTCGAACAGGTGGCGAACGGCGTCGCCGTGCGCATGGCGGTGCTGTATCTGCTGGCCGGCGCCCGGCAGGAGTAACCACGCTTCGCCTCAACCCGACGAGTCCTGTGGCGTGATGCGCGTCGTTAGTAGTGTGCGCGACCGCCGAAGCGGTTGCGCCTAAGGGTCCGCGCAAGAAGAAGTTCCCGTGTTGGGGCGTCGAGGCGCCCGGCTGGCGCGGAAGAGTCGACTGATTTGTAACACACGTCAGCCGTGCAAGCACGGCTAGCAGGAGCGCTGGTGTCGAACTCAGACAGGACGATGCTCAAGGGCGGACGCGTCGTCGACCCGGTCAACGGCGTCGATGGTTCGGCGGACGTGCTGATCGACGGTGGTCGTGTGACCCGGGTCGGTCCGAACCTCGGGATCGAGCCCGGCACCATCGTCATCGAGGTGCCACGCGGGTGCGTCGTCTGCCCCGGGTTCATCGACATGCATGTCCATCTACGCGAGCCGGGGCACGAGCACAAGGAGACGGTGGCGACCGGTGTCGCCGCCGCGGTGGCCGGTGGCTTCACCGCCGTCGCGTGCATGCCGAACACCGACCCGGTCAACGACACCGCCGGCGTCACCAAGCTGATCCTGGCCCGGGCGGCCCAGGCCGGGCTCGCGCGGGTCTACCCGATCGGTGCGGTCACGAAGGGCCAGGCGGGTGAGCAGCTCGCCCAGATCGGCGAGCTCCGGGCCGCCGGCTGTGTCGCGGTGTCCGACGACGGACGTCCGGTGGCCAACGCGTCGTTGATGCGACGCGCGCTCGAGTACGCGGCGATGTTCGACATGCCGGTCATCGACCACTGCGAGGACGTCTCGCTCGCGGGCGACGGCGTCGCGCACGAAGGTCATCACGCTGCGGTCCTGGGGTTGCGCGGGCTGCCGGCCGCCGCCGAGGAGATCATCGTGGAGCGCGACATCACGTTGAGCGGTCTCACCGGGTCGCCGGTGCACATCGCGCACATGAGCGCACGCGGGGCGCTGGCCGCGGTTCGGTCCGGGAAGGACCGGGGAATCCGGGTGAGCTGCGAGGTGACGCCGCACCACTTCACGCTGACCGACGAGCGGCTCGTCGGATACGACACGAACTACAAGATGAACCCGCCGCTGCGCGAGGCGGTCGATGTCGAGGCGATGCTGGACGGGTTGCGCGACGGCAGCATCGATTGCATCGCCACCGACCACGCTCCGCATCACTACGACGAGAAGCTCGTGGAGTTCGACCGCGCGCCGTTCGGGATCGTCGGTCTCGAAACGGCCGTGTCGATCTGTCTGGACCGGTTGGTGCACGCCGGCCACGTGCCGTTGAGCCGGTTGGTCGAGCTGCTCGCGGTGAACCCGGCCCGTGTCCTCGGGGTGCCGGGGGGCGATCTGTCGGCCGGTGCGCCGGCCGACATCACGGTGCTGGCGCCAGAGCTGGCGGTGCGGGTCGAGGCGGCCGCGTTCCGGTCCTTGGCGCGAAACACGCCGTTCGACGGGTGGTCGCTACGCGGCGGTGTAGCGGCCACCATGGTCGGTGGACGCACCGTCTACGTGAACACGGCGGTGCCCGGTGCGACGTCGTTCGACCAACGCGCATGAGGGGCCGCCGGCGCGACTCGGGCAACTCGCGACGATGGCGGTCCAGGCAGATGTCTGCGGCCGCTCGACATCGATCGTGCCGTGCGGGGCACGTGTTCGTGACGAGGGCGATGTCCAGCTCGCGCGTAGCGGGGCTCTGAGACAAGCCGGCTAGCAATGCGGAGCTTCGTTAGCCGACCGATGCCGTCATCGATACACCGCCGGCTCAAGGCGCCGCTCGAGCGTCTGTACGTCACCTTCAACCACGTCGAATCGGCGGTCGATCCGATCCATGTCGTGCGTCGCTACGCCACCCCGGCCGACCGGGAGGTGGTCGCGTTCTGCGCGTCTGCGCTGGCGTTCGGCAGGGTGGCGAGCGTGCTGAGCACGACCGAGTCGCTGCTCGCGGTGTTGGGGGACAGTCCGGCCGCGTTCGTCCGCGACTTCGACCCCGCGCGCGACGGTGACCGCCTGCGCCCACTCGTGCACCGCTGGATTCGCGGCGTGGACCTGATCGCGCTGCTGTGGATCCTGCGCCGGATGATCACGGAGGCAGGGTCGATCGAGCGGTTTTTTCTCGACGGCCACGCACCCTCCGCCTCGGATGTCGGACCGGCGCTGAATCGGTTCGCGGCGCGGGCGCGCGCGATCGACCTCGATGAGATCTATGGCGACCGCGACGGCCGGCGTTGGGTGACCTATTTCTTTCCCCGCCCCGCCGCCGGCAGCGCGTGCAAGCGTCTCAATCTGTTTCTCCGGTGGATGGTACGCCGGGATGCGGTCGACCTCGGTGTCTGGTCCGGGCTGTCCCCGTCCACGCTGGTGATCCCGCTCGACACGCACGTGATCCGTGTGGGTCGCTGTCTCGGTCTGACACGATACCGGAGTCCCGGCTGGGCGATGGCGAGCGAGATCACTGCGTCGCTCCGGCGTCTGGACCCCGAGGATCCGGTCCGTTTCGACTTCTCGATCTGCCACTTGGGGATGATGGACGCGTGTGGGTTCAACCGGCCACAGCGGGACGATCGGTGTCCGTTGCGAGGGGTGTGTCGACCAACCGGTCGTAGGCGTCGAGTGTCGCCTGGACCATTCGTTCGACGCTGAAGGACGCGCGCACCCGCTCGCGGCCTGCCACGCCGAGCTGCGCCCGCCGGTCGGCGTCGCCGAGCAGGCGCACGATGGCGGCGGCCAGCGCGTCGGCATCGCGGGGGGGCACCAGCACGCCGGTCTGCTCGTGGGCGACCACTTCAGGGATGCCGCCCGCCCGTGTGGCGACGACCGCTTGCCCTATCGCCATCGCGTCGAGCAGGACCGTGCCCAGCCCCTCGGTGACGGAGCTCATCGCGAACAGATCGAACCCCTTCTGGAGTGACAGCGCGTCCGGGCGAAACCCGGCGAGCAGGACATGTCGCTCGAGGTGGAGATGCGTGATCTGCGTGCGCAGCGTCGCCTCGAGCTCACCCGTACCGAGGATCACGAACCGGGTGTCCGGGACCTGCCGCACCACCGTGGCCGCCGCCTCGATGAGATATCGGTGACCCTTGTGCGGCACCAGCGCCGCCACGTTGCCGACGATCGGCGCACCGCTCGGCAGCCAGAGTTCGGCGTGGACATCGAGCCGGGGCACCGCCGCGACGTGTTCGAGGTCGACGCCTTCGTGCAGCGTCATGGCCCGCTCCGCCGGCACTCCGTCGCCGACGAGCATCGTCCGAATCGCGTTCGACGCGCACAGGAACAGGTCGACCTGCGCATACTTCCATCGGGAGAACGCGTTGCGTCGGATATGAAAGTCGACCCGGCGGGACACCACGAACCGCGGCAACGGGTCGAGCCGGCCGAACGAGCGGGCAAGCGCCACCATCGCCACCGCGTGCGCATCGTGCGCGTGCACCACGGTCGGCCGCAGCATCTTCAGCACCCGCGATAGCTGCCAGGCCGCCCGGAAGCCCATCTCGCCGGACGACGCGATCGGGATCAGGTCCGGACCTTCGGCGGCGCGGCGTCGCAGCTCGCCGTCCGGATGTGCCACCAGCGCCGTCCGGTGGCCCTGGGCGCGGAGCCCCAGGACGGTCAACAAGACCTGGTTCTGGCCGCCGCGCCAGCTACGCGCCGTGTCGACGTGGAGGGAGAACATGGCGGCGTGCTCGAGAAGTCGGGTGTCAGACGTCAGGAGAAAGCCGGCCTGTCCGCAGAAGCCTTGGCGAAGGCGGAAGGGCGTCGCCAGCGTCTGCTTCAGGACGACGAACCACTCCGCTCGTCACGCGCTCCGTGCTGTGCGTTGCCTAGCTCCCACAGCTTCGCGTATTTCAGGAACACGTAGTAAGCGTTCATGAGCGAGACGACGAGGCCCGGGACCCCCTGGACGCAGCCGCGCCTGATCAGGTAGTTCCGGAGAAACGCGATCGGGGGGTGCACCACGAGATCGATCAGCCCGGCGCGCTGTCCGTCGTCCAGCAACTGTGTCGCCGCCAGGGTCGTGTACCGGTCGATCGTCGCGAGGTGGTTCGAGAGGTCCCGATAGGAGTGGTGACGGATCTCGTGCTGGAGCTGGCCGACGCTGGCGTCGACCCGCACCGACTCGTGCACCCGGGCGGCGCTCCAGCGGGCGACGCGGCGGTCATACAGCCGCAACTGGCGATCCGGGTACCAGTCGGTCGTCCGGATCCACCGGCCCAGATATCGGGTGGTGCGGGGCATCCGGTACCCGCGATGCGGTGGGCCCTGTTCGAGCAGGGTCGTGATCTCGGTGGCGAGATCGGGCGACACCCGCTCATCGGCGTCGAGCGAGAGCACCCAGTCGTGTGTGGCCAGCCCGGTCGCGTGGTTCTTCTGGTCGCCGTAGCCCGTCCAGTCTCGATGGCTCACACGGTCGGTATGACGGCGCGCCAGTGCGACCGTCTCGTCGGTGCTCCCGCAATCGACGACCACGATCTCATTGGCCCACGCGACCGACGCGAGCGCGGCATCGATGTTCGACGCCTCGTTGAGCGTGATGACGACGACCGACAGCGGTGGCACGGGCGCGAGTGTAGCATCGACGGGGCAATGGGCGTTTCAAGCGGCGCGCGCCGTCGATCGCGCAATGACGCCCCTTGAACGAGGAGCTGGCGAAGCCCACCGGTTCCCTCCTGACTCCTGTGTTCTGACTTCTGACTCCTTGGAGATGACTCTCTATGGCGTGCCGAACAGTGGGACGTCCTGCACCGCGTCGAAGTCCACGAGCGACCGGGTGTAGTCGAGAATCGCTCTCTGCTCGTTGCTCCGCGCCGAGGCCAGGTCCCGCTGGGCCTGGAACACGAAGAAGCTCGTGGACAGACCGACCTCGAACCGTCGCTGTTCCGCCTCGAGCCGGCGTTCGGCCAGTTGCCGCGCCGACCGGGTCGCCTCGACCCGCTGCAGGTTGGTGGTGACGTTGCGCCCCGCGTCCCGGACCTCGGCCGCGATCCGCACCTCGAGACTCCGACGGTTCACGTCGGCCTGGGTGCGTTCCAGCCGGGCCCGCTCGAGGTTGGCCTTGGCGGAGCTGGTGCCGAGCGGGTATGCCACGGTGACGCCGACGGTCCAGGTCGGGAAGTCGTTCGAGAAGATGTTGCCCAGCACGCTGCCGAACGAAGTTTGCTCGGTGCTGATGACCGGCCCGAGAAAATCGTCGCGGCGAAGGAACGTGCCGCCGATTCCGGTCAGCGAATAGTTGACGTCGAGGTTCACGTCCGGGAGCCGCTGGTTGCGGTAATAGCGGATGTTGGTGTCGGTGGTCTGGATGTTCCTGTCCAGCGTGTCCAGGTCGGTCCGGTTGTCGAGCGCGTTCCGGACCGCGGCGTCCACGTCGATCGCCCGGGCCTGTAGGATCGGGCTGTCGCTCGGCTGGATCCTGACCGACCAGAAATCGGGGATGTCCGGATCGAAGATGAGGGTACGCAGCCGGTCCTCGGCGCGGTCCACGTCGGCCTCGGCGACGATGACGGTCTCCTCGTTCCGCGCGACCTCCGATTCCGCCTCGATGATGTCGATCGGCGCCATCGTCCCGACTTCGACACGGGTGCGGTTGTTGCGCAGCGATTCCTGGGCGAGCTCGAGCGACTGCCGCTGGACCTCGAGGAACGACTGGGTGAAGACCAGTACCCAGTATGCGTTCCGGACGTTGCGCTGGGTCAGGACGACCGTGCGCCGAAGCTGGATGTCCGAGATCTCACGGTTGGCGCGCATGATCGCAATCTGCTGGCGTGGACCGTCGATGCTCAGATTACGCAGGAGCGGCTGGTTGTACGTGACGTTCAGGTTCGACCGGAGAATCGGGTCGAACGACGAGAAGATACTGGTCGTGCTCGAGTGCGAGCCGTCCCAGCTCAGCGAGTAACGACCACCCGCCCACGGCACGGCCTGCTCCACGTCCACGCTGTCGCTCAGCAGCCGGTCGGTCACCTTGATTGCGTCCCCGGCCCCGGAGAGGAAGCCGTTGGACGGGCTGTTCCGGTTGTTGCTCATGAACCTGGTCGACAGGATGGGGGCGTACACCGACCGCGCCTCGGCGACGCCGAGATCCTGGATCAGCGGGTTGAGCCGCTCCACGCGCAGGTCGAGGTTCTGTTCGAGCGCCAGGGTGACTGCTTCCTCCACCGACAGATGGCGCACGGGGCGACCGGCCGGTTGCAGCGCCGACGGTGGCAGGATGAGACCCGCGACCTCCACGGGCGCACCGGGTCTTCGGGGCGTCACGCCGACGTCGGCCTGCGTCTGCGCGGCACCGGGCGCGGGCCACGCGGTCAGCCACCACGACAGTGTGAGGATCGCGAGAAGGGTTCGTCCGCTACGCATGTTGAGGTCTCCTGAATCGGACGCCGGGGTTGGCGAAGGGACACAAGCAGGCAGGGCGGGGCTGCCCTGGAGCGTTAGACGGAACAGCGGCACGACAAGTTCGTCTGCTCGTCGATTGTATACTCTGGGACTGTAGACGAGGGCCAGCCGCGACGAGAACAACGGCTCGGCCCACCCCCACCGATGTCCATGAGCTCGACGGCGGTGCTCGATCTGTTTCGGCGATGTGAAGGGCTTTTGGAGGGGCACTTCCAGCTGTCGTCGGGGCTCCACAGCGACGGCTACCTCCAGTGCGCGCGGGTGTTGCAGCACCCCGAACATGCGGCGGCGCTCGGGCAGGCGCTGGCCGAGCAGGCGGCCCGTTTCGAGCCTGGGGTCGTGCTGTCGCCGGCGCTGGGCGGGGTCGTCATCGGGCACGAAGTGGCGCGGGCCCTGGGTGTCCGGGCCCTGTTCGCCGAGCGCCTGGACGGTCGGCTGACGCTGCGCCGCGGTTTCCGGATCGACGATGGCGAACGGGTGCTGGTCGTGGAGGACGTCGTCACGACCGGTGGCTCGACTCGCGAGACGATCAATGTGACCGTGGCGGCGGGCGGCACGGTCGTCGGTGTGGCGGCGATCATCGACCGTGGCGAGGCGCCGGTCCGGTTCGATGTGCCGTTCGATGCGTTGGTGCAGATCCCACTGTCGGCCTACGAGTCGGTCGGGTGCCCGATGTGCGCCCGTGGCGAGCCGGTGTCCAGGCCGGGTTCCAGACCGCCCGAAGCCTGAAGCCTGCAGGCTGAGGTTGTTCAGCAGTCTGCTAGCGTATCGTGATGCGCACCCTGAAGCTCACCATCGCTTACGAGGGTACCGCTTACGTAGGCTGGCAGCGGCAGCCGAACGGGTCGTCGATCCAGGGGTGTCTCGAAGCGGCGCTCGCCCAGATCGAGGGGGCCCCGGTCGCGGTTGTGGGCGCGGGACGGACTGACGCCGGGGTCCACGCGCTCGGGCAGGTGGCCAGCGTCCAGCTCAGGCACGAAATCGCTCCAGACGCGCTCGTGCGTGCCGTCAACGCGAGGCTCCCCTCGGACATCCGCGTCGTGACGGCGGAAGTCGGCCCGGAGTCGTTTCATGCCCGCTTCGACGCGACCGCCAAGACCTACCGCTATCGACTGCTGCACGATGCGGTGGTGAGTCCGTTCGACCGCCGATACGGGTGGCATGTCGGTGAGTCCCTCGACCACGAACGGATGGCGGAAGCGGGGCGGGTGCTCGTCGGCGAGCACGACTTCGGGGCCTTTCAGGCGACCGGCAGCTCGACCCAGTCAACGGTGCGGACGCTGTTCGAGCTGACGGTCAGCCGGGCACCGCGTGACCCGTGGTCCGTCCACGGTGGCGCCGGCGCGGCGCTGACTCTCATCGATGCACGCGGCAGCGGCTTTCTGCGTCACATGGTGCGCGTCATCGTCGGGACGCTCGTCGACGTCGGCCGGGGGCACCGGGACCGCGCCGCTGTCGAGCACGCGCTCAGCTCCTGCGACCGCGGCTCGGCTGGGCAGACCGCCCCGGCGCATGGCCTGTGTCTGATGCGAGTGGGGTACTCACAGGAGAAAGCTGGAGAGCTATGCCAGCGTCGGTGTCAGGTGTCGAGCAGGACGTCTCTTCCATGAGGTGGCGCTTGAATGAGACGCTAACGGTTTGTATCATCACGAGTTAAGAGAGATCGGTGGCGGATCAGTGCTGCCGTACCAGACACCTGGTCACCCTCTCGCCAACTGCACGACACGCCGATGAGCCTCGAAAATCTGCTGACCTGGGCGCCCGCCGGTTCGCGGGAAGCATCGCTTGTACGACAGGTGAACTTCGATCGGCTGCCGGTCCACGTGGCGGTGATCATGGACGGCAACGGTCGGTGGGCCGCCCAACGGCATCTGCCGAGGGTCGAGGGCCATCGCGCTGGAATCGACTCGGTGCGCGACATCGTGGAGACCTCCGCCCGCCTTGGCATCGAGGTGTTGACGCTCTACGCGTTTTCCGTCGAGAACTGGAAGCGCCCACCCACCGAGGTCGCCGTCCTGATGGGTCTGCTCAAGCGATATCTGCGGCTCGAGCTCGAGAACCTGCTCGTCAACGACATCAGGTTCCAGGTCATCGGGCGTCAGGACGAGCTGCCAGCCGACGTCCGGCGCGAGCTCGACGTCGGGCGAGAGCGGACCAGGGACAACCACGGCATGCTCTTCAACATCGCGCTCAACTACGGCGGGCGGGCGGAGATCGTCGAGGCGGCGCGGCGTGCGATCGAGGACGGGCTCCGGCCGTCCGATCTCACTGAGCAGCGGTTTGGCGAGTTCCTCTACACGGCGGGGCAGCCGGACCCCGATCTGCTCATCCGCACCAGTGGCGAGATGCGGGTCAGCAACTTCCTGCTGTGGCAGATCGCGTATGCCGAGATCTGGGTGACCGAGACCCTGTGGCCAGATTTCCGCGCCCGGCACCTGCTCGAAGCGATTCTCGACTACCAGAAACGCGATCGGCGGTACGGCGGCATCACGCAGCCGGCCGTCGTCGGGCACTGACGGCTCGCGAGGCTCTGCCCCGCGAGCCGAGCTGTCACACAGCCCCGCTGCGCGGGGGCTCACATTTCCCTGTGTCACGAAAAATTGCTTCACGTGTCACGATGTCACCTGTGGGAGATGCGTAGCGCGTGGCTCGTGTGCTCAGCGCGCTGGTGCTCCTGCCGTTGGTCATCGGGACCGTCTGGTGCCTGCCGTGGTGGGCGACGCTGGTGTTGGCGGAGGTCGTCCTGCTCCTGGCGTTCCGCGAGTATGTAGCGCTCGCCACCGCGTTCGGTGCCAGTCCGTCCCGCGGTGTGAGTGTGGTCGGCGTGGCTGCGACGGCGGCCGCCGTCGCGTTGGACGTCGCCGTCGTGGTGCTGATGGCCTCGGGGCTGACCATCGGGATCACCAGCCTGGTTACCGCTCGCCGCGGCAGCCAGATGCTGCTCGACGTCGGCTCCTCACTGTTTCCGATCCTGTATCTGGGATTGCCGATCGGCGCTCTGGTGGCGGTTCGGGCATCCGCCGGGCGTGAGGCCGTGGTGTTGCTGCTTGCGACCATCATGGTCAGCGACACCGCGCAGTACTACGGCGGTCGCTGGCTCGGGCGGACCCCATTGGCGCCGGCAATCAGCCCGAAGAAGACGGTTGAGGGGGCGCTGTGCGGAGTGGCCGCAGGGGTTGCCCTAATGATGACGCTCGCGGTCGTCACTCCGGGGCTCGACCAGTCGACCGCTCTGCAGCGCGCGCTGCTCGGGGTCGCCATCGTCGGGCTGGGTATCGCCGGAGATCTCTTCGAGTCGCGGCTCAAGCGCGGTGCCGGGGTCAAGGACACGTCCGCGCTCATTCCGGGTCACGGTGGCATGCTCGACCGTATCGACAGCCTGTTGTTCGCCGCCCCCGGCTTCTACCTCTTCTTGCGGCTGGCGGCGTAGTCGTCCCGGTCGTCACTACGGTCACGCACCGAGGGCGGCGAGGCGCCCGGCTGGCAAGGCGCGACGACCGAGAATATCGGGCACTGTTCGAGGGAGGAGCAACGCCGTCAGACGACATGCATCGGCGGCCGAAAACGGGACGTTGTTCTTGCGTGGGCCTGTAGGCTGTTACGTGGCCAGATACGAGAATCTTATACTCGGTTGGGGCCGTCACCGACGGCGAAGGCGCGCACGTGCGCGCCGCGCGGGCGCGGAGGGGGGCCGTGGGGGTCCCCGGGGAGCACCCGCGTGAGGTTCGGGGCGCAGCCCGGTCGAGCACGGCGCGCACGTGCGCGCCGCGCGGGCGCGGAGGGGGGCCGTGGGGGTCCCCGTGGAGGGCCCGCGTGGGGTTCGGGGCGTAGCCCCGTCTAGATATGAGACACGTTGCCATCCTCGGGTCGACTGGTTCCATCGGGTGCAGCGCGCTGTCAGTTGCGACGTCGCATCCCGACCTGGTCGACGTGGTCGGTCTGGCCGCCGGCGCAAACGTGGCGCGATTCGTCGAGCAGGTCGAACGGCATCGCCCTCGTGTGATCACGATGGCGACCGACAACGGGCTGGTGGCGGTGCGGTCGCGGCTGTCCGCATCGGCCGGCGGGTCCCTCGAGCGGTCGCTGGCCGGCCCCGATGGTCTGCTGGCCGTGGCGACGCATCCGGATGTCGATTTGGTCCTGTGCGCGACCACCGGCACGACGGCGCTCGACGCGGTGCTCGCCGCGATCGACGCGGGCAAGACGATCGCGCTGGCCAACAAGGAGGTGCTCGTCATGGCTGGTGGGCTCGTCATGGAGGCGGCCCGGCGGCGCGGGGTCTCGATTCTCCCTGTTGACAGCGAGCACAACGCGATTCATCAGTGTCTCCACGGACGGTCGGCCGACGAGATCAAACGGCTGATCCTGACCGCCTCGGGCGGACCGTTTCGAGACTGGACCCCAGAGCAACTGAGGGGAGTGACGCCGGCCGACGCCCTCGACCACCCGACGTGGCGCATGGGGCGGAAGATCACCGTCGACTCGGCGACGCTGATGAACAAGGGGCTCGAGGTCATCGAGGCGCGTTGGCTGTTCGGGGTGCCGGCCGATCGGATTGACGTGGTCGTGCACCCCCAGTCGGTGGTGCATTCGCTGGTCGAGCTGCGTGACGGGTCGCAGATCGCGCAGCTCGGTGTGACCGACATGCGTCTGCCGATTCAGTACGCGTTCTCGTATCCGGACCGCTGGGACACCGATCTGCCCCCGCTCGACCTGACCGCCTGTGGGCGGCTGGAGTTCGCTCGACCGGACACCGAGCGTTTCCCCTGTTTGGCGCTGGCCTACCGCGCGCTCCGTGGCGGCCCGGCGCTGCCGGTGGCGCTCAACGCCGCGAACGAGGTGGCCGTCCAGGCCTTTCTCGACGAGGCCGTGCCGTTCACCGCGATCCCGGTCGTGATCGCGGCGGCGCTGGACGATGCCGACGCCTTGGGGCTCGACACGCCCACGCTCGCCGATGTGCGTCGGGTGGATGCTCGCGCCCGCGCGTTTTCCCGCAGCCTCGTGGGCGAGTTACAATCGCAGAGATGACCAGTCTAATCGCGTTCCTGTTCGTCCTCGGCGTGCTGGTGTTCGTCCACGAGCTGGGGCACTTCGTGGTGGCGCGGCTCCACGGGGTTCGGTGTCTGACCTTTTCGCTCGGCTTCGGACCCAAGGTGCTCCAGACCAAGCGCGGGGATACGGTGTACTGCATCTGCGCGATTCCGCTGGGAGGCTACGTCAAGATGGCCGGTGCGGGCGAAGGCCCGGACGACAAGCCTGAGGGCAA
Source organism: Acidobacteriota bacterium (assembly GCA_022562495.1). GTDB lineage: Bacteria > Acidobacteriota > Vicinamibacteria > Vicinamibacterales > UBA8438 > NP936. The sequence continues at coordinate 4,406 of JADFPE010000094.1, read as the reverse complement.
GGACGATGAGTTCTTGTCCAAGACGAAGTGGCAGCGGTTCCAGATCCTGATCGCAGGCCCGGTGATGAACATCATCCTCGCGGTGGGGGTCATGACCGTCGTGCTGTATCAGGGGGCGCCGGTTCCTGTCTACGAGGACCAGCCTCCGGTGGTCGGGTCGGTGGCGGAGGACTCGCCGGCTGCCGCGGCCGGAATTCGCCCCGGAGATCGCATTCTGAGTGTCGCCGGGCGCGAGGTCGACACCTGGGAAGAGCTGACGTACGCCGTCGTACCGCGCGCCGAACAGGAGATCGCCGTCGTGCTGCGGCGTGAGGGTGGCGTGCACACCGTCCAGGTGACACCGGTGGCCTTGGGCCGATACGACATGGGGGATCTCGGTGTCGAGCCGGCTGCGACTCCCCAGGTCGTCTCCCTGATGTCCACGACCTCATCGGCCGCCCAGGACGCGGGAATCCTGGTTGGTGACGTTATCGAGGCGGTCGACGGGCGCGAGGTCACGACACAGTCGCTGATGGACACGATCCAGGCCAGCCCCGACATCTCCCTCACGCTGCGGATCCGACGTGACGGGGTGCGGCAGGAGATCGTGGTGATACCCCAGCTCGTCGATGACGTCGGGTTGATCGGGGTGGGTCTCAACCCCGAGGTGCGTATCGTCGAGCCGGGACCGTACGAAGCGTTCACGATGAGCCTCGAGCAGAACTACGAGTGGTCGGGGCTGATCTTTCAGACCCTCTGGGGACTGTTGACGCGTGAGACGTCGACGACGCAGCTCCTGGGGCCGATCGGTATCGCGCAGCTGTCGGGTGATGCGGCGCAGGTGGGATGGGCCGTGCTGTTTGGGCTGATGGCGATGATCAGCATCAATCTGGGCATCCTGAACCTGCTGCCGGTCCCGGTGCTCGACGGTGGCCATATCTTCATCATGGCGATGGAGGGGGTCTCGCGTCGCGACTTCAGTATGCGGGTGAAGGAGCGGATGCAGCTTGTCGGGCTCGTCCTGATTCTGACCCTGATCGTGACGGTGACCTACCACGACCTCGCCCGCTTCGAGTGGATCGAGCGTCTCATGATCTGGCGCTGAACATATGCTCGAGGAGTCAGAAGGCAGGAGGCAGGAGCCAGGAGGAAGCCGGAGGGCTTCGCCAGCGTCTGTGTCCTAGCACGTTTCTGCCTCGACGGCGCGTGTTCTTCGCTGCCACTCCTCGCTTGATACTCGATCCTCTCGCCGTTCGCGGCGCCTCGCGACCACCCCTTGCCCAGTCCGCCTGGAGCGTCTGAAGCCCGACGTCTGAAGCCCGAGGAAGCCGCTGCGGTTGTTCGGCAGCCTGCGAGAGACCGATACATGACCGCCGCGCTGAGGAATCTCCGTCGGGAGATGCGCCCGATGGTCCGGCTCGCGGTGCCGGTCGTGGTCGCCGAGCTCGGCTGGATCGCGATGGGCATCGTCGATATCGCGATGGTGGGGCGTCTCGGACCGGAGGCGATCGGCGCGGTCGGGGTCGGCAGCGTCCTGTTCTTCGCGGTGGTGGTGTTCGGGATCGGTGTCTTGTTGGGGCTCGACACGCTCGTCGCCCAGGCCTACGGCGCCGGTCGTCTCGACGAGTGTCATCGCTGGCTGTTCCACGGCATCGGTCTCAGCCTGATGCTGGCGGTGCCGCTGACGTTGGTCACGGCCGCGGTGATCGCGACGCTCGACCGCTGGGGCCTCCACCCAGACGTCCAGCGTCTGGCCACCCCCTATTTCTCGAAGATCATCTGGAGCATTCTGCCGCTGCTGCTCTACACAGCGTTCCGCCGGTATCTGCAGGCACTCGGCGTGGTCACCCCGGTCATGACGGCGCTGGTCAGTGCGAACCTGATCAACGTGCTGGCCAACTGGCTGCTGGTCTTCGGCAACCTGGGCGCGCCGCGCCTCGGTGTCGACGGCGCCGCCTGGGCGACCTGTCTGTCACGGGTCTATCTGGCGCTGTTTCTCTTCCTGGCGGTCCTGCGGCACGATCATCGGCATCGCACCGGGCTGTGGGACGTCCCGCGCCGACTCGAGCTCCATCGCCTGCGCCGTCTCGGTGCGCTCGGTCTGCCGGCGGCCGTGCAGGTGACCCTGGAGGTCGGGGTGTTCGCGGCGGTGACGGCACTCGCCGGCCGGCTGGCGCCGGCCACGCTGGCGGCGCATCAGATCGTCTTGAACGTTGCCAGCGTCACGTTCATGGTGCCGCTCGGTGTCGGGTCGGCAGGTGCGGTACGGGTCGGGCAGGCGGTCGGGCGGCTGGATGCGCCCGGTGCCCGACATGCCGGGTGGGCGGCGCTGGTGCTCGGCGGCGGGTTCATGAGCTGTGCCGCCGTGGTGTTCGTCCTGGCGCCGCACGCGATCCTGGGGTTGTTCACGACCGACGCGGCGGTCATCCGGGTCGGGGTGTCACTCCTGTTCGTGGCCGCCGTGTTCCAGCTCTTCGACGGGCTCCAGGGTGTGGCGACCGGTGTGCTGCGCGGGTTCGGTGACACCCGGACGCCGATGCTCTGGAACCTGGCGGGGCACTGGTGCGTTGGACTGCCGGTCGGCTACATGCTCTGTTTCGAGCTGGGCTGGGGTGTCATCGGACTCTGGGTGGGTCTCTCCACCGGTCTGATCCTGGTCGGTGTCGTGCTCGTTGCGGTCTGGTGGAATCGGGCGCGAGCCTGGGCACCGGTGGCGTGAGCGGTTCCCTTCCTTCCGCGACCGAACACGCGGTCTATCAGATCGAACAGGCGAAGGCCCCGAAACAGCTGCCGGGACCGATGACGGTGTTTCTCTCGTCACGCGCCGTGGCACGGGCTCTGCCTTCGGTTTGGCGTGGCCTCCCCGTCGACGAGCGGCGTGGTGCATCAATCGGTGCTGAGCCGCAGCGACCCTAACCCATGTAAACCGTTCACCTCCGATGCCGTACGACTGCGGTGTGCCAAGCGCGGTCATCCGACCCTGGATGTTGCACGCGAGCTGTACGTCGACACTCTGGCCGCCCGGAGTCCGCGCATGGAGACCCTCCCCGAGGATCGACAAGAAGCCCTCCGTCTGACGCAATGGCAAGCTGAAGACGAGCCGGAGCGTCAACGCGGGCTCGATCGCCAGATCCGAGAAGAGCTGCTGTCCGCCGGGTGTCGACCTGACGGCACGGGCCACCAGGTGTCCCTGGCGTCGGCAGAGAGCCACAGCGTCACGTCTCCTCGCTGGACGAGCGCGCGATCGTACTCCTGCCCATTCCCGACCCGATACGTCGTCTTGACCTTCGGATGCACCTGCGACTTCATGGTGTGATCATGCGCCGACGACCGTCAGCAGCAACAGCGGGTCGACGGTCGCCTTCGAGCACGACGCGGATGAGCCGTGCACCAACGACTCGGATCAAGGGGCGGACGCCCCAGGTGGTCTGCACTTCCAATCTCCACAGCCGCCTTATGGGCGCTGGGTTCCCAGCACCCGCGCCTCGATCGCCTGCGCCAGCCCGTGTTCGTCGTGACCGGCGGTCAACGGCCAGCCCCGCCGCTTGAGCTCCGGCACGGCATTGCCCATCACCACCGGGTGCCCCGCGAACTCCAGCATGTCCTGGTCGTTGAGGTTGTCGCCGACCGCCATGACCTCGGCTGGACGCACCTCGCGGCGCGCGGCCCAGTCGGCCAGGGTCGCGCCCTTCGAGCAGCCGTGCGCCGTGACGTCGAAGAGCGAGAAGTCGCGGTCTTCGTATTCGGTCAGCGTGAGGGTCAGCTGCCTGGCGCTGGGGAGGTCACGCACGTGGTCGGCCAGCGCGCGCATCTCGTCCACGCCTCCGGTGAACGCGACCTGTACCGGCTCTTCGTCGAGCGCCGACTCGAGCGGCGACGTCTCGGTCATATACACGTGGTTGCGCTCGTAATACCACCGCCGCTGGGGGTGTGACCAGTCGATCCGCTCGTAGACATACTGCCCGGCGCCGGGCCGGTCGAAGATGATCGCGGCGCCGCCGCGCACCGGTCTGGTGGCGACGATCAGGTCCCTGGCGAGGTGGCGCGGGATGAACCGGGTGGCCAGCGTGCGACCCTCCGAGGTCTTCACCAGTGCACCGTTGCTGACGATCAGGGTGAGGGCGGCGCCGAGCTTCGCCGCGATCGGACGCGCGTGATGAAAGGTGCGGCCGGTGACCAGCACCACCTCCACGCCACGGGTCACCGCGGCGTGGATTGCCCTGCGGTTGGCGTCCGGCAGACGACCGCGACTGTCCAGCAGCGTGCCGTCGATGTCGATCGCGATGAGACGGACTCTCACGCCCCGACGCGCTTCTTCGCGTAGGGTCCGCACAAGAATAGGTTCCCGCTCTGGGGCGTTCTACTCATGCCGCGTCCGGCCATTGCAAGGTGGGAGGAGGGAGCATACGTGCAGTATTCGACCCCTG
>JADFPE010000093.1 GCA_022562495.1 Acidobacteriota bacterium | reverse complement strand
CACTTCCAACTTCCAGGATCCCCGGCAGCTCCGTGTTCACGCCCTCCTGGTTGCGCCACACCTGGTCCTGTGGGAGCGCCCCGAAGGCGACCTCGAGCAGGAGCCGGCTGCTTATCGCCGAGGTCCAGGAGGCCTGATACGTCTGGATGTCGCCGAAAAGGTTCACGGACGCGCTCGGCATGACGTTGACCGCGAGCGCCGTACCGATGAGAAAATGACCATGAATGTTGGAGTTGTCGTCGAAGTAGAACTGGATTTTGTCCCTCGGGCTGGCCTGCCACGTCAGGCGGACCGTGGCGTCATGCACGCTTTGGTCGTCGAACGCCTGTCGGGTCAGGTCGGCAGTGTAGAAGGACGCGTTCGGGTCGACGTCTTCGAAAAAGGCGACGAAGGAATCGGCCACCTGCCGCGTGTACGACCCGAAGAACCAGAGCTTGTCGCGTACGATCGGACCACCGATGCTGGGGTTGACCGACCAGAGACTCTTCACCCGGTTGGGTTCCGGGAGCCCGGCCGCAGTCAGCTCCGGTGTCAGGTTGTCCGCCTGCAGGCGCTGTGCCGAGAAGTTGAAGAAGCTGCGGCTCGAGAAGGTGTTGCCACCCGACCGGGGAATCATGTTGAACCGGACGCCCCCGGTCTCGGTCTCGGCCGAGATCACGCTATGGTCGACCTGGACCTCCTCGAAGTTCCCGTCGGACAACCATACGAGCGAGGCATCTTCCTGCGTCCAGGGTGACATCGACATCCCGTCCACCATGATGCGCTGGTCGCTCTCGGCGCCGCCATGAATGGCCATCCGTTGATGGGATTGGCCTGACTGCCCGCCGACGTCCTGGCCCACGCCGTACGTCGTGCCGGTGACCATCCCCGGCACCAGGACGCCCAGATTGTTGAACGCCTTGCCGGTGGGGATCGCGTCGATGACCTCGCGGGTCATGACCGCCTGCTGGTTGACGTTCTGGACATCCACCAGCGGGGAGGCTCCTGAGACGGTGATCGTCTCGTCGAGAGCCCCGATCTGCAACCGGCCGTCGACTGTTGCTGTGGCCGTACCGACCAGCTCGATCCCCTCGCGGACGAAGGTGCTGAAACCGGGCAACACGAAGGTTGCCGAGTAAGTGCCTGGCTCGAGCGCAATGATGAGGTACTCGCCCGCCCCGTCGCTGACCGCTGCGCGCACCTGTTCGATGAGCGCAGGACTCCGGACCTCGACCGTGACCCCAGGCAGCACCGCCCCCGTCGAGTCGGTGATCGTTCCGCCGATCGCCTGCGCGCTGGTTGTCGTTGCAACCGATAGGACACACCAAAACGCCACGACACTCACGCCACACAATCTACCCATCTGCCCCCCCCGGGTTATGGACGGAATCGCGTCTCTGATACAGCCTGTCAATATACCAGCTTCGCGTCGGTCACCGAACTGTTCGAGAACACTGCGAAGCCTCATTACTGACGCCACAGTCACGTGTCAGTTGACCTTCAGTGAACATGCAATATTCAAGCCCCACGTATGTGAGGACATAAACACCCATACACACGACAATTTATACCGACAAACACAGACTTCAAGAGACCTTTCTTGTTCAAATATTTGAATCGATCCAATTTCTTAGATAGCCATCCCAACACGTGATCGATTCGTGGTCGGTACCGGCGCCGCTCGGGTCACTGTCACGAGAGCAGCACGTCTCGTTCGGTCAGACGTCGGTCAGATGGTCGAGGGGGCCGGTGCTGTCGCCGATCCGATCGATGGGAATCCCCATCTTGTCGAGCACCGTCTGCCACAGGTTTGCCAACGGCGTCCCCACTGGATACCGGATGTGCCGGCCACCCTTGAGCCCGGCCGCCGCTCCCCCCACCAGGGCGATCGGCAGATCGTCGTGGAAGTGCGTGTTGCTGTCGCTGATGCCGGTCCCATACACGAGAAGGGACCGATCCAGCAGCGTGCCGTCGCCCTCTGGTATCGCCTGTAGCCGCGCCACCAGGTAGGCGAACTGCTCCATGTGATGGGCATTGATGCGATGCAACCGCTCCAACTTGGCCGGTTCGTTCTGGTGGTGCGACAGCGGGTGATGCGAGTCCGACACCCCGATCTCGGGATACGCACGACCGCTGACCTCTTTCGCCAGCATGAACGTGCTGACACGCGTCAGGTCGGTCTGATAGGCCAGCGCCAGCAGATCCATCTGGAGCCTGGCATGGTCGGCATAGAGGGTCGGGATGCCGATCGGTTGCTCCACCACCGGGAGCTCTCGGGTATTCTGTTCCTCGGCCTTCTGGATGCGCCGTTCGATGTCACGTACGGCGTCGAGGTACTCCGCCAGCTTGACCTGGTCACGCGGACCAAGACGCCCCCGAAGACTCGCCACCTCGTTGCTCACGAAGTCGAGAATGCTGCGATCACGCTGAATGCGGGCGAGCCGCACCGCCGGGTCGGTGCTGCCACTGGCACCGAACAGCAGCTCGAACACGGCGCGTGGGTCCCGTTCGCCCGGCAGCGGCGTCGTGGGTGTGCGCCAGGCGATCGTGTTGGTATACGCGCAGCTCGAGCCGCCGTCGCAGGAGCCCAGCATCGCGTTCGAGTCCAGGGCCAGCTCGAGCGATGCGAGCTGGGTCTCCCGGCCGAGCACGCGCGCCGCCAGCTGGTCCATCGACACGGCCGCGTACACATCCGCCCCATACGTGAACTTGAACGGGACAGAGGTCAGAAACGTCCCGGCGGAGCGCGCATGATCGCCGCCACCCTTGACGAGCGTGGCGGCCTCGGAACCGAGCCCGCTCAGCACCAGGAGCTGGTCGCGATACGGCGTCAGCGCTGCCATGATCGGCGGCAGCTCACCAAGTGCCCCCTCCGTGTCGGGCATCCAGTAGCCCATCGCCATCCCGTTGGGGACGTAGAACACGCCCAGGCGGCGGATCGGCGCGGCGGCGGTCCGGCTCAGGGCGGTCAACGCCGGGACCATGCCGTCGAGCAGCGGGAGGGCGATGGTCGCCCCGAGGCCGCGCAGCATGGTGCGCCGGGGCAGACATTTCTTGGTGATGATCATCGCGTGATCTCCTCAGCCACGCGTCGCATCTGAAACGGCACGCTCTTGACGATGCCCAGCACAAAGGACGACCAGCGGTAGTCTGGCGCCGCGTCCCGTAGCAGCTGACGTACCGCCGGCGCATCGTAGTACTCGAGCCCGCGGCCGAGGGCGTAGGTCAGCAGCTTTTCGGCGACCGTGCGGACGAACTCGTCGCTCGACAGGGCGTCGCGAAACGCGGCCGGACTGTCGAGATGCGTGCCGTCCGGCAAGGTGACGACGGCGTCAATCGCGGCGCCGCCGTCGTCCTCGCGCCACCGCCCGGTGGCATCGAAATGCTCGAGCGCGAAGCCGAGCGGATCCATCCTGGCGTGGCAGCTCGCACAGACCGGGTTGTCGCGGTGTTGCTCCATCCGCTCACGCAGCGACGTCGGCTGTCTGCGGTCGTTGTCCTCGAGGGGCGGCACAGTGGGCGGCGGCGGCGGCGGCGGCGCGCCCAGCAGCGTCTCGAGCACCCATTTCCCGCGCAGCACCACCGAGGTTCGGTGCGCATACGACGTCACCGTCAGCACACTCGCGTGCCCGAGCAGCCCGTGTCGCCGGTCGTTCGGCAGCCTCACGCGTCGAAAATGACTGCCATAGACGTTCGGGATGCCGTAGTGACCGGCCAGCCGCTCGTTGAGATAGGTGTAGTCGGCCCGTAACAGGTCGAAGACGCTGCGGTCCTCACGGACCTGGCTCTCGATGAACAGCTGCGTCTCCTGTAGGAATGCCTCGCGGAGCGTGTCGTCGAAGTCGGGGAACAGCCGGGGATCGGGTTCGGCCAACAGCATGTTGCGTGTGATCAGCCACTGGTCTGCGAAATTTCGCAGGAACGCCACGGCGCGAGGATCGGCCCGCATCCGGCGCACCTGCGCCTCGAGCACCGTCGGCTCGCTCAGCCGGCCGCGTTCGGCCAGATCCAGCAGCTCGTCGTCGGGGATGCTGCTCCACAGGAAGAACGACAAACGAGAGGCCAGCTCGACATCGCCGAGCCGGTAGACAGTCCCTGGCGTGGCGCCGGGCGGACGCGGTTCGATCCGCAACAGGAACTTCGGGGAGACCAGCAACGCCTCGAGCGCCCGCTCGATGCCGGCTTCGAAGCTGCCCCCGGTACGACCGAGCGTGTAGAGGTCGAGCAGCGGGTCGACGTCGCTCCGGGTCACCGGGCGCCGATAGGCGCGACGTGCCAGCGTGCCGAGAATCTGCCGCGCGCACTCCGCCTCGTCCCTGACGGTGGCCGGCCGGCACGTGAAGATCTGTCGGAGACTCGCCGTGTCCTTCGGTGCGGTGCCCGCGTAGGGTCCGGCGATCTCGAGGGTCCCGATGCCCGGGTGGCCGGCATCATCGCTGAAGGTGGACGATTGGATCGACCTCGGGCGCACCGGCACCATCTCGGTCAACACCGCGCGGTCGGTAAATGCCACGGCCACCAGGTGCGTCCCCGCCTGTATCGTGGCACGCAGCTCCAGGTGATCGTCCGCCGTCAGACGGTAGGTGTGGAGCCGCTGCGCGTCGACATCCTCCTCGGGGATGGCGATCAAGATCCCCGGGTCCGATCCCTGGAACTCGCCCCCCACGTCGAAACGCGCCAGGAGCGCGCGATCCAGACGCAACTCGACCTGGTGCGCATCGTCGATGCCGCGGATGGTGCCACCCACTCGATTGCGCTGCAGGCGGATCGTGAAGACATATTCGCCGTCGAGCGGGAACACGTGGCGAAACGCAAAGCCGCCAACCGTCCCGAACGGCAGGTCCTCCCCCCTGCGAACGTCCTGTCGCGCGAACTCCGACGCCCTGAACACCTGGCTCGCCGGGCGAATCGTGGGACTGGGGATGGCGAGGCGACTGATTTTCGTGGCGGCCGACAGATAGCGCGCCATCAACGCCGGCGTCACCGACAGCACGTCTGCGTTGTTGTCGAACCCGAAGCCGGAGGTGTCGGCCGGCAGCAGTGCCGTGCCATCGATCTCGAGGGCCAGCAGATCGCGGATCGCGTTGACGTACTCGAGACGGTTCAGCCGGTGCAGAGCGACGCGTCCCGGGTCGGGACTGGCCTCAGCCGCACGATCGAGCGCCGTCTCGAGCGACGTGGCAAAGGCGTCGATGGTCGCCGGGGTTGGCCGTGGCCGTCCGGCCGGCGGCATCTGTCCCTTGCGGAGCTTGCGCGTCACTTGTTCCAGCAGCTCCGCGTTCACACCCACCTGGCTGAGGTCGATCGTGTCGAGCATGAGTCCGGCGGTCTTCACCCGCTCGTTGTGACAGGTCACGCAATAGGTGTCGAGCAGTGACCGATCGGGTGCGGGTTCCCCCGACGCGGTGGTCTGCGTCACCGTTCCCGGGACCTGGGTCTGAGGGTGGGCCAGCAGCGGAGGTGCGAGAACGCGGGCTGCTAGGGGTTCGACCACCTGGGCGGCGTAGAGACCGACCATCGCCGTCAGCACGACGCCGGCTACCAACGACACCGTGCGGGACACACCAGGGCTCGTCATCACTATATCCAGGCTGACTCAGGGATATGGTCGCACCTTTCTAACGTGACTGGTGTCAGAAAGTCAACTAGGATCGGGCTCCACGGGGCCCGGCTCGCCATGTGCGGGCAACCGGAACAGCTGCTATCCTGCACGGATGGGGGATCTGAGGATGTGTACGACCATGACACGTGGCGTGTGGGTGGTCACGGCGCTGTCGCTGGCCAGCGTGGCAACGGCCACCCAGTCCGATCGTCGCCTGGTCGACGCCGCCGCCGCGCAGCGGATGGAGGCGGTGCGCGTGCTGCTCGAGGCGGACGTCGACGTCAACACCCCACAGCCAGACGGTGCGACACCGCTCCTCTGGGCCACGCACTGGGATGATCTCGAGACCGCCGCGCTGCTGTTGCGCGCCGGCGCCGACCCGAACGCGGCGGAGGACCACGGCGTGACGCCGCTCGCCCTGGCGTGCGAGAACGGCAGCGTCGCCATGGTCGACACATTGCTCGCGGCCGGGGCACACGCCGGGGCGGTCCAGACGAACGGGCTGACCCCGTTGATGATCGCCGCGCGCACCGGCAATGTGGATGTCGTCCGGACGCTCCTCGTCCATGACGCCGAGGTCAACGCCGCCACCGCCGAGGCGACGCAGACGGCACTGATGTGGTCGGTGGCCGAGCGCCATCTCGACATTGTGCGGGTGCTCATCGCCGCGGGCGCCGACGTGCGTGCGAGTTCGACCCGTGGCTTCACGCCGTTGCTGTTCGCGGCGCGCAACGGGGACATCGACACCGCCAGTGCCCTGCTCGCGGCAGGCGCGGGGGTGAATGACCTCGGATCGGACGGCACCCATCCCTTACCCCTCGCGGTCGTGAGCGGACAGGAAGAGTTTGCCCGGTTTCTGCTGGAGCGTGGTGCCGACCCGAACGGGACCCTGTATGGCGTGGCGGCGTTGCACGCCGCGGCGGGACCGGTCGACATCTGGCTGCGTGAATGGCTCCGCGCGCGGGGGATTGACGGCGTGCTCGGTAGCGGGTTGGTCGGCCTCCGTCCGGCCGCCAGACTCGCGCTGGTCCACACGCTGCTCGACCACGGCGCGAACCCGAACATCCGCATCGAGGCGTCGACGACGGTGGAGGGCTATCTGACGACGGCGCGCGGCGCATTCGAGACCTATGCCATCGGCACGGGTGATCTGCGCGGCGCCACGCCGCTGTGGGTCGCGGCCTTCGCGGCGAGCCGCAGTGGCGGCGCGGACATGATCAGGACGCTCTTGGCTGGGGGCGCCGATCTGACGCTGCGGACGGACGACCAGACGTCAGCGCTGATGACCGTGGCCGGGCTCGGGCACCTGAGCTATTCACCCGGGCGGAACCGAGGGTACCCGTCGCCATCCGCCGAGGAGGCCGTCCAGGTCCTCGTCGAGGCGGGTGCCGACGTCACCGCCGTCAACGAAGCCAATTTCACGGCGCTGCACGGCGCGGCCTACATGGGAGTGAACGAGGTCCTCGAGTACTTGCTGGACCACGGCGCCGACATCGACGCGCAGGACTTCAGGGGACGAACGGCGTTCCGGATCGCCGAGGGCGCCAAGCAGTCATTCCAGTTCCAGGCCTGGCCGGGCACCGCGGCGTTGCTGCGAGACCTGGGCGCCGATACCACCCTGGGGGCGCCAGGTCGGGTCCTCGAGCGGCAGCTCGAACGCGATGCCAACCAGCGACGCTGATGGGTGTGCCGCCCGACAACCGCGCGGTGTCTGAGGCGGAGCCTCGCTAGCGCAAGAAGTCCAGTGTTCGATTCCACGCCAGTCGAACGGCGTCCGTGACGGTTGCCGCAGCGGTGTCGGTCCGCGACGGGGCAGTCTGGGGCTCACGGCCGCGGACCAACGCCTCGTAATCGATGGCACCGCTGCTTCCGCCGAAGAACCCGCGGTCCATATCGGGGTAAATGTAGTACGTGAACCGCTCACCCAGGCGCCGCTTGGTCGCCAGGACCTGCGCCGTCGTCTGGAAGTCGTACTCCGCGTAATGGCCGAGCACCGGAGCTCGAATGTTGTGTAGCTGCCGGTCGTTGGAGGTGGTGCCATAGAAGACGACAGCCCGGTGGAGGGTCGGCGTCAGCTCCGCCAACTTGAACGCACGCCACCCACCCCAGCCGAAACCGGCGACGGAGATCCGTGCTGGATCGACACCGGCGTCCGCCTGCAAGAACGCGAACGCGGCCGCGACGTCTTGGACCGTCTGACCGAGCGAGAGCGGTGCAACCGGGGCCGGGCGGCGACCTCGCCCCGCCGGCACCTGTTGCGGAGAGTCTGCCAGTCGGGACACGAGATCGGGAGCAAGCGCCACGAACCCCTCGGTGGCGAACAGCCGCGCGGTTGCCCGCACCGCGTCGGTCAGGCCCTGGTCGTCGTGGATCACGATGACGGCCGGAGATCGCACCCCGGCGTCGGTCGACGGGCGTACCAGGTAGGCCTCGATGCGCGTCGTTCCTGACGGATACGCCACCGCTTGACCAGCAGCGGCAGGCGCGGTCACGAGCACCGCACATACCGCCCACCCCACCGCGATCGACCGATAGTGCGACCCGGTGGGGGTGTGTGACCCGTTCACGGCGCCTCTCCTTGTGTGCGACACCCCGCGGCTCATCTATCTGTCCGCCGCGGGCCGTGCGGGCTCGAGGCCCTTGCTACCGCGAGGCCGCTGTTGCCGCCATCGCCACCGTCTTCAGGGCGTCACGCTCGGCGTGCGTCAAGAACTCGAGTTTCGCCATCTTGCTCGAGCCCCAGTACGGCACACCCACTTGCGTGCGACCATTGACCCTGACCACCTGCAGTCCGTGCGATTCGGTGCCCACGGTCGGCAGGTCGTACCACGTCCATTCCTCGGACTCCGGGTCGAACCGGGCGACCGCATCGGCGTTGGTGAAGACCGTCCAGATAATCCCGTCCAGGTCGACGACCGCCTGATAACATCCTCCGTCCCGATACGGGAGCGGATAGAGCGTGATCTCGTGCGTCTCGATGTCGATCTTGACCAGGTGGTCACTCGTCCATCCCGGTCCCCACACGGCGTCGCTCGGCTCGCCTCCACCCGGCTTCCGAATCGTGTGCATCCACGGATGGCCCTTCCCATGGAAGAGGCTGCCACCCATCATGTCGAAGATCCGACGGTCGTCCCCAACGAACAGGTCGTCGGCCGGGGCATAGGGCGACGGAGGCAGCTGGATGTCGTACGACCTGCCGGTGGCGTACTCGTGCTTGGTCATGATGTCGAGGCCATACACCGACAGCCAGCCATTGCCGTCTCGGTCTCCCGCCATGCCGTATGACCCTGTCGACCCCAACGTACTCTTCTGTGTCGGGTTCTGGTACCTCGTGGTCTCTCGGGTCTTGGGGTCGTAGCGCACGGCGCCTCGGCCCAGCGCACCCCAGATACCGCCCAACCCGTCCTTGTCGTGAAAACCACCGGCAGGGACGATCTCGCCCTCAGGGGTCGTCATCAGCTCCCACTCGAGGGTGTCGGGATCGACACTGACCAACCGTCCGTCCGCACCGAACCACAGCGTGCCTTCCTGGTCGGCGATCAGGTCGTGTACGGCGGAGGCCATCTCCGGTGTCGCGCGCCGTGGCACGTGGACGTTGGTGATCTCTCCGGTCCGCCAATCGATCTTCCCGATGCTGCGATACGGGTTGGTGTTCAGATCGTCCGAGAAGTACAGATTGCCGTCGAAATCGAGCGTGCCGTCCATCGCGTGGTGATTGGCCCGGTTCGTTTTCGACGGCGCCCCCTCAATCCAGTTGCTCCCGTTTTCCCAATCCGGCAGACCGTAGCCTTGCCCGGGTGTGTCGTACTCCCGGATGACCACCAGGACCGCGTCGCCGGTCGGGCGGGGTCGTGGTTCGAAGTGCATGAGCGACGGTCCAGGCCCGCGCACCTTGGCCAGGTAGGCGGCCAGACGCTCCTTGTAATAGTCCATCAGGGGGCTGGGCGCCCGATCCTCCCGCGCGAGTCCTGGGGACATCGGACTGGCCACGTACCCCGACGTCGCGATCCGGCTCATCACCGTGATGATGTTGAGCCACCCCTGCTCGTCGAAGCGGGTCAGCAGCGCGGTGTTCTGGCTGTGGCACCCTCCGCACATCGACCGGAACACCGTCTTCATCCGCCGGTCCTCAGGGGTGTCCTCGGGCAACGCCGCCACCCACCGGTCGCCCGGGAGCTGCGCCTCGAAGTGTTCGATCGACCGCATGACGAAGTCGTGCCGATGGACCGCGCCCGAAGGGCGTGGGTCCGCGCGAGCCGCCGCATAGCTCACGGCCTGCGCCCGCAGCTGGACGTGGGCCGGATCCATGCGCGGGAAGACGTAGACCCCGTCAGCGTCCGTGTAGACACTCGTGGTCAGGTTCGACCCTTCGGCGCGCACCGAGACCACCACACCTTCCATCGTCTCGCCGGCCCCGTCGGTGATGGTGCCGGTCAGGAGGACACCGTTCGACTGGGCGAGCGCCTGGGGGGCGACGCCGACGGTCAGCCCCAGGACACCACAGACAGCACACAGCAGCGTGACGACCAACCGGTTCCTGGTGTTCCTACCCTTCATCTCCAAGTTCCTCACATGCCTATTCCCGCAGCTCACATGAACTGCCGGTGTGGCGCAGGCCTTCAGGCCTGCGTGGCAAGGCTGAAGCCTTGCCCTACAGATGTCGACACAACAGCTCAGTAGGCCGGTTCGTACGCCTCGACGGTCCCCAGGTAGTCGACGATCATGTCGATCTGCGCCGGTTGCAGTCCGTATTTGAACGCCGGCATGCGCTCCGTGCCATCCATGATCACCTGTCGCACCTGATCCGCTCGGCCGTCGACGCGCTGTTTTGTCAGGAACGGCCCGTACGCATCCATGGAATTCATCGCGGCGCCGTGGCACACGTTGCAGCGTTGCATGAACAACCGCGCCCCCTCCAGCTGGGCTTCGGTCAACGCGAGCAGCGTCTTCGTCCCCCATACCGGGTCGTCCAGTGTCTCGGGGTCGACCGGCTGGCCGAACGTCGTCCTGACCCACGCATCGATGGCCGGATCACCGGTGAGCGAGGGCGACCCCGCCTGCTGTGCGCCGGCCAACGACGGGATACCCCACGCGACCAGCAACAGCACCGCACCAAGCGCGCGCCGTAGGTGTGCAGGCGAAACCGGCGCGGCCCCGGCGGGCCTCACGGCCCTTGCGACAACAGGCGTCCGGCGGCAACACAAGTGAGCGCCGGGATTCATACTGTGCATCTCAGGCCTCAGTGCGTCACGGTGACGACGACATCATGCCATGCCTCGAACAAACGGTCGAACGCGATCGCCCGCAAGATGTAGGTCCCCGGGGTCTCGAAACTGACGGCTGTCGCTGCCTCTACCGGCTGGCCGTACTCTCCGACGACCCTCGGCGTGTCGAAGGTGACCGTGCCCGGTCCCCGGTAGTGGATCCATCGCACGCGTAACCCCTGTGGCCGCGAGCTCGCCCGCTGGGACGCCGATGGCCTCGGGATGCCATCGTCGGTCGCCGTCGCGGTCACCCTGATGGTGTCGGCCACCGAGACCCGCAGCGCGGGGCTGCCGGTGATCTCGGGTCGGGCGTTGGCGGGCGGTGTGCCGCCCGGGCCGAGGTTCATCTGGATGACACCGTCATCCGCCTCCCACTCCGGTTGCAGCCATCCCTGGACCGTGTCGGTCCGGCCGTTCGCCGTCAGGGTCCAGGTGAGCCGCTGTTCGAGACCCTGGTCTGCGGGCACGATGACGGTGAAGACGAACCGCTGGCGTCTCGTGAGGAAGTGCGTCGGCTGACCCCGATCCTCGGGGCCAGGCGCGAAGAAGTTGTTCGGGCCGACCGGCATGTCGACGATCTCTTCGTGGTTCCGGTTCATGTACCCGAAGTAGAACGTGAACGTCCCGTCGTCGTTGTGCTGCCACCCCTCGAACACCGGCGCGACGTTCTGCCCCCGTAGGTGCCGGATCTGCGCCTCCGACACGGTAGGCGAGAGCAACACGCTCAGCACGACTACGCTGTCGAGGCACACGACCCAGGGCGAACGCCTCGTGGTGTCGAACATTGCCTGCGGGACGTTGCGTGCGAGCCGCTACTGTGGGTCCTCGTTGCCGCCGTGCCGCTCCTGACGTTGTCGCACGGCCGCCGCGTACTCCTCGTCGGTCAGGTAGCTGAACTCCAGCCACATCAGCGCCATCTCGTCGATCGACCGCTGTCCGAAGCCGACCCAGGCCGTGGGGTCGGGGTTGCCCCGGTTGGCCGCCGAGTTGTCATGCCAGCTGGTCAGGTGAAGCAGCGTTCCGGCCGGGATCAGCGGTTGCACATCATCTTCGTAGGTGTACTGGAGATGCCAGTTGAACTGGAAGTCTGCGCAGTTGATCAGTTCCGGTCGCACGCTGAATGGTCCGCCTTGACTCTCCGGCCACGGTACTGACGGCGCGGGAGGGTAGATCGCCTCCAGGCATTGTCGCTTGCCGCGGTTATGCAGGTGTGGCTGGTACGCCGTGATGCGCATCGGTTGTTCGACATAGTGATACGAATCCGTGCGTGCATTGCTCTCGCCGGGAGGAATGTCGATGTCGTCTTGCTCGCTCTGCGACGGAAACGGGAACACCCGCGAGAACTGGATATGCTCCGGCGTGTATCCCTTCGGGTAGAGCTTGAGCGCCAAGGCCGTGTTCACCAGTGTTTCCTCTCCGATCGGGTGGAGGTGCATGTTCATCACCAGCCGGCTGCCTGCCGCCAGCAGCTTGCCGCTGCCCTCCGGGTAGCGCTCCCCGGCTTTGCCCACCGCGTACTCGACGATATGCGGTGACCCTGCTCCCGGTCCGATCTCCCCGTCCCGGGTGCCGCGAATCGCGATCGCGTTGGCATGATGCACGACCGCCACACCCTTCAGCGGCTTGATCTCGGCCATCTGGATGTACCGGTCCTCGGTGAGTCCCGTGTCTTCCAGGGGCGCGTTCAGCCATTGATCGGAACCGACGTCGGCGAGCGTGATGTCTTCCTCGAGCTGCACGATCACATCGGGCTCGAAACTGAATCGATCGGCCGTCTCCCACGCGATGGCCGGCGGCATGTCCGCTGGGTTCCCGCGGGGCGCGCCCGCGTCGACCCAGGCCGCGATTGTGTGGATCTCGTCGTCCGACAGCGACGGATCATCCTTGAACCGCTGAATGCCGACGGTGCGGTCGATGTGCCACGGGGGCATCTCGCGCTGGACCACGCGCTGCTTGACCGACCGGGCCCACGGCCGCACGTCGTCGTAGGTCACGAGGGACATCGGCGCCATGCTGTTCGGGCGATGGCACCGCTGGCACGCCCGCTGCAGGATCGGCGCGACATCCTTCGTGAACGTGGGTATGGCCTGAGACACCGGCCCCTGCGCCTGGAGGCCGGTTGTGGCGGTGAGGACGACGGCGCCAAGCAAGGCGACCGACGCACGCGGTGATTTCACCTGGGCGAGTGTGAGAGTCGTTGGCCGTACCCCACTTGTGTTCGTCACAAACGCGTGGATGACGAGCCGAAACCGATGCTGGGCAGTCTAAGACGTGCAAATCGCGGTGTCAATCACCCGCTCGTGACCGGACGTGACAGCGCGTCTGCTCTGTGTCGTCACGTCCGGTGAACAGATCACCAGGACAGCGGATCGCCGCGTGGCACTGAGTCCAGCTCTCTGGCAAGGACGCTCGTACGACCATGGGGGTCTAGAATACGGCATGGCGTTTGACGGCCGTTCGACGGCAGACGACGTGCTCGCAGGGGTCGACCTGTCCGGGCGCGTCGCAGTCGTGACCGGCGCGAACGCCGGGATCGGCTTCGAGGCCGCGCGCGCCCTGGCGGGGCACGGCGCTGAGGTCCACCTGGCCTGCCGCGATCGAGTCAAGGGCGAGAGCGCCCGAGATCGCATCCTCGAGCGTCATCCGGCCGCTCGGGTGCAGCTCGGGCAGCTCGACCTGGCGTCGCTCGCGAGCGTGCGCGGTTTTGCCAACGGGTTCGGGCCGCCCACGGTCGACATCCTCTTGTGCAACGCCGGGCTGATCACCTGGGGGTACGAGGAGACCCAAGACGGCATTGAGCGGGTCGTCGGCGTCTCGCACATCGGCCACGTCGAGCTCTTCTTGGGCCTGCGCGAGCGATTGGCCCGAGCCGGGCGCTCGCGACTCGTCATGGTGTCCTCCGAGTCCCATCGTTCGCCTCGCACCCTCGACTTCTCGCACTTTCCCTTCCCCCGGCAGACATACAGGAGCATCCCGGCCTACGGACAGGCGAAGCTCTGCAACGCGCTTTTCGGGGCCGAGGTGCAGCGCCGCTATGCCGGCCTCGGGATCACTGCGGTGTCGCTGCACCCCGGCTCGCTGATTCCCACCGAGATCTCGCGCGGATCGCGGCTCACGCGGGCGCTCTTTGCGCTCGCCACCCCGTTCACGAAGTCGGTCGCCCAGGGCGCGGCCACCAGCGTCTACTGCGCCACGGCGCCGGAGGTCGAAGATCACGCCGGGGGGTACTTCTTGGACTGTGCGCCCACGCAGCCGAGCCGCGAAGCGCAGGACCCCGCCGTTGCCCGACGCCTGTGGGACGCAACCCGGGAGCTGATCGACGCGGCGTCAATGCGAGTAGGATATCGAGGACCGGTGAGCACCGAGACGGGACGAGACTGACAGGCGACCGTCGCGTCGCTCCGACGGGCAGTCACGGGTGGCTCGTCACGGAGCGGTCCATTGAGCACAACGAGGGAGGGCGAGATGGTCAGGAGTTACCGAATGCGCGGGGTGCTGCTTGCGGGAACACTCGCGGGGGCGCTTGCGGCGATGTCGAGCTGCATCGACGAGGGACAGATCGGTCGCAGCGAGGTCGAGCTCGACGCCGATGACATCGGCGGGGTCGTGACGAGCGACCAGGGCCCCGAAGCCGGTGTGTGGGTCGTTGCCGAAACGACCGATCTGCCCACCAGGTTCATCCGTATCGTGGTCACCGATGATCTGGGACGCTACGTGCTGCCCGATCTCCCCGAAGCGACCTACGAGGTGTTTGTGCGCGGGTACGGATTGGTGGACTCGCTTCGCGTGTCGGCATCGCCCGGCCAGATGCTCGACCTCGAGGCCGTGGTGGCACCCGATGCGCGCGCCGCGGCACAGGTCTATCCGGCCGCGTGGTGGCTCTCGATGGTGGAGCTCCCGGAGGGCGAGCTGTCCCAGCAGCAGCTGGGGAGCGCCGTCACCGGCTGCCTCAACTGCCACCAAATCGGGAACAAGGCCACGCGGGAGATTCCCGGCAGCATTCTGAGCGATTCAGACTCGCACCTGGAAGCGTGGGACCGGCGCGTGGCGATGGGACCGATGGGGGCGGCGATGTCCGGGTCGTTCAGGCGGCTAGGAGATCAGCGGGAGATGTTCGCCGACTGGACCGACCGCATCGCGGCCGGTGAAGTGCCCACGCAGACACCGCCACGTCCCACGGGGATCGAGCGCAACGTCGTCGTCACCCTCTGGGACTGGGGCACAGAGACCGACGGCCGGACGGACAGCGCCGCGTCGGACGTGCGCGACGCGACGGTCAACGCCAACGGCCTCATCTATGGCGTGGTGCAGCCCAGCGACATCCTGGCCGTGCTCGACCCGGTCGAGCACCGGGCGAGCGTGATCAAGATCCCGTCGAACGGCCCGGAGATCCAGACGGACACGCCCGTCTCGCCATACTGGGGTGACGACCCTGTGTGGGCGCGACAGTCCGACCCGCGTAGTGTCGCGTTGGACGGTGATGGCCGCGTGTGGCTCACCGGCCGCGTCCGCGGGGCTGACGCCCAACCGGGGTTCTGTACCGACGCGTCGAACGCCTTCGCCGACTACTACCCGCTGGCACGTGGGTCCCGGCAGGTGTTCATGTACGACCCCCGGACGGAAATCTTCTCCGAAATCGACACGTGCTTCTCGGCCGATCACAACCAGATCAGCGACGACGACGTGATCTACTACGGGTTCAATGGCGGTCTCGGATGGATCGACATCAATATCTGGGATGAGACGCAGGATGCCGAGGCCGCACAGGGGTGGTGTCCTGGCGTCCTCGACACCAATGGTGACGGCGTGATCACGCCCGGGTGGACCGAGCCGTCCGACGCGATTGACCCGACCCTCGACCATCGGATTCAGGTCAGCTGCTACTCACCGGCCGTGAATCCTGCCGACGGCACGGTCTGGTGCTCCGGGAATGGGCCCAGGGACAACAAGCTCGTGCGGATCGAGATCGGCGACAACCCGCCTGCGTCGTGCACGGCCGAGGTGTTCGAGCCGCCGCCGAGCGTGACGAGCCCGTCGGCATACGGCAGCGGCGGACTCCATTTCACCGCCGACGGCGTTGCCTGGCAGGACTGGCGAGGCAGCGGGCATTTCGCGTCGTTCGACCGGAGCCAGTGCGCTGACACGACCGACCTTGAGGCCACCGGGCAGAGTTGTCCCGAAGGCTGGACGTTCCATCGCATCGAGAAGCCCACCTATCAGAACGCCGCGTTTCCCATTAATTCCGACGAGAGCTATCTCACGCAGATCGACCACCACGACGTGCTGGGCCTGGGTCGGGATGTGCCGCTTTACGGGGTGGTCAATACCGACTCGCTCGAGGTGTTCATCCCGGACACCGGGCAGTTCGTCACGCTACGGGTCCCGTACCCGATGGGGTTCTTTTCTCGGTCGTCGAACGGGCGCATCGATGACCCGACCACCGGATGGAAAGGCAAGGGCCTCTGGTCGAGCTACTCGAACTATGCGGCCTGGCACCTGGAAGGAGGAGCGGGTACGAAGCAGAAGAGCGTGAAGTTCCAGATTCGCCCCGACCCGCTGGCCAAGTAGGGTGACGGGCTGCTCGCAGCAGTCCGTGGTGGCGGGGTGTCGTGCTCGCTGAGGACCGTACGCTGGGCGTCGGATGTGGGTGAACGTCGCCGGCGCCGGTGGGTAGACGGCGTCCCTCGATGCCACGGACGTGTGATCGGTCAACCGATTGCCGACGTGGTGTGTTCGGGGTCGTCAATGAGGAAGCATCGTCACTTGAGAGGAGAGAAGCACATGCTGCGTTCATTGTCCGTCGCGGTTCTCATCACGGTGGGCGGAGGCCTGCTCGTGATGGCTCATGCCCAGACCGACGTGTCTGGGGATTGGACACTCACCATTGTCAGCGACCAGGGCAGCAACCCTGCGCCGATGATGCTCGAGCAAGATGGAGACATGCTCAAGGGGACGTTCGGGGAGTCCGCCCTCGAGGGCACCATCACCGGCTCCGAGATCACGATGATGTCCGAGATTGACTCACCGGTAGGACCGATGACCTTGACGTTCACGGGCATGGTCGATGGCTCCGACATGAAAGGCACCGTCGATTTTGGCGGGTTGGCCAGTGGCACCTGGACGGCCGTCAAGAACTAGCGCATCCTCGCCGCTCCCGTGCGCTCTCGGCCAGACGATGGATAGATGAGCGGTCAGTGGCACGCGCGTCAGCGTGCGCCGTGTTCGTCCAGGAACGCGAGGAGCCGTTCGAGGAAGCCCGGGTGGCCCTGCGCGGTCAGGTGGTTCGCGCCGGCGAGCTCGACCACTTCGAGATTCGCCATCACCGCTTGCATCGCCCGGACGTCCCGCAGCAGCGCGTCCTCGTCGCCGACCAACGCCAGCGAGGGTACCTGGTTGGCGCCGAGGCTTTCGGCGGTGTGGTTGTCGATTGCACGGAAGCCACGCACGGCCGCGGCGATCGCCCGTGGGTCGTTGGTGGCGAAGAT
>JADFPE010000092.1 GCA_022562495.1 Acidobacteriota bacterium | reverse complement strand
TCCTTGCCGTGGCAACAATCGGCACCGGCGGTATAGAGGACGGCCGACGGGGCGCACTTACCGGCATCGCTTGGACATCGAGCGCACCCATCGCCTGGTTCGGGACCTTCCGCCGGATGCTGCTTAGGCACGAGCGTTCGCCCCGGATGTCTGTCGCATTCTGTTCGATTCGCCGCCGCACTGATTGTGCTGGCAGGCATATGAGACCGGTTCCAGGAGATTGATGCAACCCCGCTAGCCCGGATAATTCATGAGACGACTGACATCACCTGCAACACAAACGCCTCGCTGTGGCACAAAGGCCGTGCTACTGGACCCTTTCACCACCACGGAGGCGATCGCGTGAAGGACAAGACGATACCACAGACTGTCTTGTTTCCGGCCCTCTTCGACAAACTCTTCGTCGCGACGTTCGATCAACAGCACGCGAGCTCCAAGGGCGGCGCCATTTTGCTCAAGGCGGCTGAGGCGCGTTACAGCGTGATCGATGGCTTCGGCCGGTGTCTCGTCGATGCCCGGCAGCCCGGGACAGTCCGGCAGGCGCTGGGAGTCCTGCTCGGCCAGCGGGTCTTCGGCATTTGCATGCGGCCATCGCGATGCCAACAATTCCGACCGGCTCGCCCTGGATCACCTCATGCTCCGCGTGCTCGAGCCCGTGCCCGGTCATGCGCTGCGACGCTTCGACGACATCCTGCTGCACGACGGGAGTTCGTTCGCGCTCGTGGACGACCTGACGGACACCGTGCCCAGACGGCTCCCGATGGTGAGCCCCGCCGCCGTGGAAGTGCATGCCACGATGAGTCTCCTCCACGACCAGGCCACCTGGGTCCACCTGACACCAGATACCGACGGCGAGCGACAGTGTCTGCCAGCAGCTGTGCCGCGCGCCGACGGACAACCCGCGCTTCGTTATCACCAATTTGCGCCACACGGCGCGCTTCATCTACGAGCGTCTCTACTGTGCCCGGGACGACATCGAGAATCGGGTCAGGGAACTCCACGACGGACTCCAGACCGGCTGAACGACCTGCCGTCGTTTCTGAGCGAATCAACCGCGCTTGCTCCTCACCGCCACTACGTGCTCATGCAAGAACTCCGCCTGCGGGCAATGCGCACCGCGTGTGCGCACGCGAAGGTGACGTAGCTGCGCGAGCCGTTGCTCGAACTGGGGGCCGACCTGATCGTCTCGGTGCGCACATCGTCCTCCACCTGCCGGGCTCGACCCCCGACCTCGACGCCAGGCGGCATAGTGCCCTCGCGCTCGGCGCTCGCCCGGGCCAACCGCGCGCACGCGTCACGCTGGAGGACCTTCAAAAGTACGCGTGGCGCGCCCACGCCTCGCTGAACGGGGCGACGGGACCACCGTCGACTCCGTGTGGGCTGTTGAGACCGAGTGCATCCTGTTCGCGCCTCCGACGCTCCGGTCTCTGTTCGGCGGCGAAACGGCGACGTGCAAGGCGATGCGAACACGGTCGTCTGCCAGTTCCAGCTCGACGCGACTCGTCCTGATCCAACCCTGGACAGGTGGAATCGGTCCGCGCGGGGAACACCGGCGCCCACACAACCGAGATCCTACGAAGGAGCTGCCGCCCTTGACGCCTCATTGCGGCCGTCGACCCAGCAATGGGTATCTCGGCCGGCGCGGAGACTGCGTGACGCCTGCACTAATGGCGTACCCTTCCGATTGCGACACGATGGACGTATCATGATTGTCGTAGCCGTGTCCCCTGATCCCATGCTGGAGCCACTTCGAGGGGCACAAGTCCTGGTCACCGGAGCCACAGGGTTCACCGGCTCCGTCCTGGTCCGGCACCTGACCGAAGCCGGCGCCCGTGTCCGGGCGATCGCCCGGCCCTCGTCGCACGTCGATGCACTCGCCGACCTCGACATAGAGTGGGTTCGGGGCCAGGTCTACGACGAGTCAGTCGTGAGGGCGGCGGCGATAGGCGTGCGCTACGTCTTTCATCTGGCTGCCGCCTTGCGCGAGGCGCGATCCAGCGAGGACACCTACCGGCGCGTGCACTGCACCAGCACGCGCCTGCTCGCCGAAGCTGCGACGAGGACACCTGGCTTCAAACGGTTCGTGCATGTGTCCACTGTTGGCGTCCACGGGCACGTCGCTCAACCGCCCGCCGACGAGACCGCGCCATTTCATCCCGACGACGGCTACCAGCGCACCAAAGCAGAAGCTGAGACCTGGTTCCGAGAGTTCGCCTCAGCGCAGAGTCTGCCGCACGTGGTCTTCCGCCCGTGTGCCATCTATGGCCCGGGTGATAGGCGACTGCTGAAGCTGTTCCGGATGGCGGCGCGGGGCACCGTGCCGATGCTCGGACACAGTCGCGGGCTGTATCATCTGATCCACGTTGAGGATCTCGTCCGCGTCGTGCTCCGCGGCGCAGTACACCCGGCCGCGCTCAACGAAGTGTTCATCGCCGGCAGCCAGACCGCCATCACGCTGACCGAGATCGTGCGTACCGTCGAACGCACACTCGGACGCCCGGTCCGGATCGTCCGTCTGCCGGCGTGGCCGTTCTTCGCCCTCGCCGCGGTCTGCGAGACCCTCTGTCGCCCGCTGGGTCTCGAGCCGCCATTGTATCGACGCCGCGTCGCCTTCTACACCAAGGACCGCTCCTTCGACACGCGAAAGCTGCGTGACGTGCTCGGCTACAGCCCTCTGTTCACCGACGAGGAGGGACTGGCGCACACAACGCGGTGGTATGTCCAGCAGGGCTGGATTCGCCCGCCGAATGCGACCTAGCGGTGCGTGGTCACCGTCCCGCGTCGCACCGACACGGGTAATGCGCCCGTCTGACACAGCGCGACGAGGGAAAAACCCGGAGGTATTTGACCGAGGAGCAACGTAGGCAGGCGGGCTCCAGCGCCGGCCGAATGCAGCTGGACTTTCGCCACCGGCTGCTAGCCCTGACCGACGCCCCCACGCCTTGCGCTATAATGCCGCACAATTGAGTTCTGTATCCAACCACGCAGATCGTGACAGCAGCTGCTCCCGACCCCGAGGCGCGCCGTGTCCTGGCAATCGCGCCTACCCCTTTTTTCGGTGACCGGGGCTGTCATGTCCGTATTCTCGAGGAGGTTCGCGGTCTCCAGGCCCGTGGGGCCGACGTACTCGTGGTCACCTACGCGACGGGCAGGGACGTGGCAGGCGTGCGAACCGCACGGGCGCCGAACATTCCGGGATTGCGCGCTCGACCCCTCGGCCCGAGCTACGGACGTCTGGTCTTGGACGCGCTCCTATTGGGCACGACCCTGCGCGCTGCACTCCGCTTCCGCCCCCACATCGTGCACGCGCACCTGCATGAAGGTGTCGCGGTCGGTCTACTGGCCGCCCGCCTGGTCGGCAGCCCACTCGTCGCCGATCTGCAGGGCAGCCTCCACAGCGAGCTGGTGGAGCACCGCTTCCTGCGGCACCGCGGTCTGGGCTCCGCGCTGGTCGGGGGCGTCGAGCGCTGGCTGGTGCGACGGCCGGATGCGCTTCTAGTCGGCTCGACCACGGTCGCGCGGCTGCTCGCCGACCAGGATGTCGACCCGGCGCGGATCGTGTCGCTCCCGGATGGCGTGGACTTGACCCGGTTCCGTCCGATGTCGCCTGACCGCGCTCAGGTGGACCGGCTCGGTCTCCGCGACAAGCGCGTCGTCGTCTTTCTCGGTGTTCTGACGCCGTATCAGGGGGTGGACGCGCTGATCGATGCCGCGCCGCGGGTGATCGACGTGGTGCCAGACGCGCACTTCCTGATCATGGGATACCCGAATGAAGAGCGCTATCGCCGCATCGTGTCGCAGCGTGGACTGGATCGTCACGTGACCTTCCCAGGGCGAATCCCGTATGAGGACGCGGCCAAGTGGCTGAACCTTGGCGCGGTGGCGGTGTCCGCCAAGACGTCGCTGACCGAATCGAATGGAAAGCTGCTGAACTACATGGCGTGCGGGCTCCCCGTCGTGGCCACCGATACTCCGGTCAACCGCGAGCTACTCGGCGAGACTGGGATCTATGCGGCGGTCGGTGACCCTGCCGCGTTGGCCGCGCGCTTGATCGAGCTGCTGCGAGCGCCCACTCACGCACGTGAGGTGGGTGCCACCCTCCGACGCCGGGTCGAGGAGGAGTTCAGCTGGCCACACCTGATCGAACGTCTGCTGCGGGTCTACGAGCGACTGCTCGCGGACCCGACAGCGGCCACCGCTTGAGCGAACGGCCGTGCGTAGAGACCTGGCAGCACTGGAGGCCAGCGAATTCGATCTCCTCATTATCGGGGGAGGCATCTCTGGCGCCTGTCTGGCGCACGACGCAGCCCTACGAGGACTGTCTGTGGCACTCGTGGAGCAGCATGATTTTGGGGCGGCGACATCCGCCGCATCATCGAAGATCCTCCATGGCGGAATCCGATATCTTCAGCACGGCCACCTCCGCAAGCTGAGAGAATCCGCCCTTGAGCGATGTCGGTTCCAGACCATCGCTCCACACCTGACCCACTATGTCCCGTTCCTGATTCCCACCTACCGGGGGGGTCGCAAAGGACGCACCGTACTGCGCGCCGGCGTGACACTCTACTCACTGCTGTGCGCAGGACAGGATCGGGCGATCCGCGACGCCGAGAAACGGGTCCCCCCATGGCGCTCTCATACGCGCGCCGAGACGCTTCGGCTGGCGCCCGTGCTCGGCGACCAGCCGGCACTGACGGGATCGATCCTGGTGCCGGAGTCGCACATGCACAGCTCCGAGCGGATGACCCTCGCGTTCGTCAGGACCGCCGCGGCTAACGGCGCAGTCGTCGCGAACTACGTCGCCGTCGATGAGCTGGTGACGGATGGACGGATGGCTCGAGGTGTCCGCGCGCACAGTCGTCTGGGCAGGCACGACGCGTTGGAGATCCGAGCCCGACTCATCCTCAACGCCACGGGGCCGTGGCTCCCGGCGCTCAACCGTCACTTCGAGCTCCCACGCCTGCATCGCAACGTCACCCACTTCTCGAAGGGCGTGCACCTGGTGACGCGCGCCGTCACTAAAGATGTCGCGCTCGTGCTCCCAACGAACCGGCCTCAGCAGACGCTGTTCGACCGGGGTGGCCGACATCTGTTCGTCATTCCGTGGCGCGGGCGGTCGCTGATCGGCACGACCAACACACCGTTCGGTGGAACGCCGGACGAGACCCGGCCAACGGTGGAGGACGTACGAGATTTCCTCCGCGACCTGGAAGTCACGCTGCCACGAGCGGGTCTCACTGAACGCGACGTCCTGCACGCGTTCGCGGGTCTCTATCCCCTAACGCCGCACAGGATTCGACCCGAGGTGTATCAGGGCTCCGGGGAGTATCAGATCGTCGACCACGGACGGCTGGGCCACATCGACGGAGTCATTTCGGTACTCGGAGCCAAGTACACGACCGCACGCCGGCTGGCGGAGCTCTCAGTGAATCTCGTGGTCGCGAAGTTGGGACTCGACCCGCGGCCCTGCCAGACTGCACGGACGCCACTCATCGGGGGGCAGATCGAGGACCTGCGGTCGTTTCACGCGCAGGCCGAACGTCGCTTCGCCGACCGCGTGCCACCGGACGTCGTACGGCACCTGGTTCAGCAGTATGGCCGCGAGATCGACGCAGTTGTCGGCACACCGTCTGGTCCACACGAGGCTCCGGCCCGGCTCGCGGCCGACCGAACATCGATCGAGGGCGAGGTTCGGTTCGCCGTCCGCGAGGAGATGGCGGTGCAACTGGACGACGTCATTTTCCGTCGCACCGGTCTCGGCACCCTCGGACATCCGGGGCGTGCCTGTTTGGATCGCTGCGCAACTATCATGGGGGTCGCGCTCGGCTGGACGGATGCCTACCGTGCCGAGCAGGTCGCAAAGACGACCGCCCTCTTCCTCCTGGGTGGAGACGACGACGATGAGACGGCCTGAGACGGTCGCAAGAAGCAAGGTCCAGACCCTTGGCCGCCGGTGGTGTCTGGCTGGTGCGATCAGTCTTCTCGGGGTCTGTGCCTGCGCCGACCCGATAGAGAATGAACGCCAGGGACTCGACGCCTCGGCGCGGGTTGTCGCGGCCACGGCGCTGGACCAAGGATCCGTCGAGCCAGGGTCCGCCGAGCCAGCGTCCGCGGTCGAAGCGTTAACCGGCGGGCGAACGAAGGCAGTCTGGGTCCAGGACCTCGGTGACGGCACCGACGTCTTTGGGGTCGGGGCGCAGCTCGTGCTGATGGGGTTCGACAGCGGCGACGATCGGGGTGAGCGTATGATCCTCGACACCCCGGGGAGCTATGCGAAACCTCAGATTACACCCTCCGGGAACCGCATCATCTATGGCGACCGCCTGGAGGGCACGGTGATGGTGGTCGACTGGACAGGAAACAACCTGCGGCATCTGGCCGACGGGTTCCCGCTGGCGGTCTGGGCAAACCCAGACGACGCAACCGAGTGGGTCTACGTCGGGTCGGACCCGGATGAGTCCGACCCGGACTCCCATCGACAGGTCCATCGCCATCGGATCGACCGGCCTGAGGACGCCGAGCTGGTCTGGGACGAGCGCCCGATCACCAGCGACGGATTTCAGATCTCCCGGGACGGGCGGGTGGCGGCGGCGCTGGCGCCCTGGCCGGACGCCGGCGTCCTCGGGCTCCCGAACGGCGAGTGGCGGCCGTTGGGGAACGGCTGCTGGACGGCGCTGGCGAGGGACGACAGCCATCTGTTCTGGTATTTCGACGGCCAGCACCGGAACCTGACGATCGTCGACACCGATGCGGAGGAGGACCGGCGCTGGACGGTGCCCATCAACGGCGCGCCGGGCATCGACGGGTTCGAGGTGTATCACCCGCGGTGGAGCAACCATCCGCGGTTTCTCACGATGACCGGTCCCTATACGGTCGGCGGCGCCGACAACAAGATCTACGGCGGCGGGCACGGGGTGGAAATCTATATCGGCCGGTTCTCGCCGGACCACACCAAGGTCGAGGCCTGGATCCAGGTGACGGCGAACGACGCGCCCGATTTCTTTCCGGACGTCTGGATCGACCCGGCCGCCCGTGTGCCCGCCTCGACACCGCGCGACGCGGCCGCCGCCGCGGGACGGACGCCGGAGAGAACGCTCTCGGCCTCACCGATTGTCGTCGACGCGCGTGTCACCGTCGATGTCCCGCTGCCGACCCCGCGCGACATCGCGCCATATCGCAACGGGTTGTTAGTGCTGGAGTACGAGGTGCTCGACGTCATCGACGGGCGCTACGACGAAACAACGCTGCTCGCGGCCCACTGGATCATCCGCGACGCCACTCTGCTCGACACGGCCGCGCGTCCGGCCGGCACCGTGGTCCGCCTGACGCTCGACCCCTACGCCGCCCACCCCGAGCTCGAAGGTGAACGACTCGTCATGGACAGCGACCGCTTCGACCTGCCGCTCTTCTACGACCTCGACACCGGCCGATGACCGCAGTCCAACTGGCCTTCGAGCCCCGGTCCCCCGGTCTAAGGTCTCCGGCTCTTGCCCCCTCCCAGGGCCATGGTCCCCGGCCGTGGATCCCGGACCCCCGCCTCCCCGGCCCCCGGTAGCCATGGTCTTCAGCTCGCACGTGTTCGTCTTCTACTTCCTACCACTCACGCTGCTGCTCTACTACGCCGCGCCGTGGCGCGGTCGGCACCTGGTGCTGACGCTGCTGAGCTATCTCTTCTACGGCTGGGCCAACCCGCTGTTCGTCGTGTTGCTGCTGTTCTCGACGGTGGTGGACTACGTCTGCGGCCTGGCCATCGTCGGTAGCGGACCCCTGTGGCTCGGACGGCTCGCGACGCTGCGCCCTACACAGTCACGTGCCGGCGCGCGCAGCCGCTGGCACCGCCCGCTCGTGTCGCTCGAGCCCGACACCCCACGCACCCGCGGCCAACGGACCGCCGTCATCGTGTCGGTCTGCACCAACCTGGCGCTGCTCGGCTTTTTCAAGTACTTCAACTTCGGCGTGGCGAGCTACGACACGCTACTGACCCTGCTCGGGCTCGACGGGCTGCGTCTCGAGCTGGTCTTCCGGATCACGCTGCCGCTCGGTATCAGCTTCTACACGTTCCAATCGATGAGCTACACGATCGACGTCTACCGCGGGCACGCCGCCCCGCTCCGGAGTTTCATCGACTTCGCCTGCTATGTCTCGATGTTCCCGCAGCTCGTGGCGGGACCGATCATCCGGTTCTCGGAAGTGGCGGACCAGCTGCGTGGGCGGACCTGCACGGTCACGAAGTTCGCCCGCGGGGTGGCGTTTCTGAGCGTGGGGCTCGCCAAGAAGATCCTGCTGGCCAACCCCTGTGGACAGGTCGCCGACCTGGCCTTCGACGCCGGGTCGCTCGGCGCGCTCGACGCCTGGTATGGCCTCGTGGCCTACGCCTTCCAGATTTACTACGACTTCAGCGCCTACTCCGACATGGCGATCGGCCTCGGACTCATGCTCGGGTTCGTCTTCCCCAAGAACTTCGATTCCCCGTACCGGTCGGCCTCGATCACCGAGTTCTGGCGGCGGTGGCACATCTCGCTGTCGTCCTGGCTGCGGGACTACCTGTATGTCCCGCTCGGTGGCAGTCGACACGGGCCGCGTCGCACCTACGTCAACCTGCTGCTGGTGATGGTGCTGGGCGGGCTCTGGCATGGGGCCGCCTGGACGTTCGTCATCTGGGGCGGGCTGCACGGAACGCTGCTCGCCCTCGAGCGGGCCCGCGGCAAAACCGCGCTGTACGACCGTCTGCCACGGCCGGTCCGTGTCGGCGCGACGTTCGTGTTGGTCTCGATCGGCTGGGTGTTCTTCCGCGCTGACAACCTTGGCGAGGCGCTGCGGTATCTGCAGACGATGCTGGGTCTCGGTGCGGTGGAGCCGTCTCGCGCGGTGCTGGCCGGTGTCATGTATCAACCGTATCTGGTCGGCACGGTCGCCGTAGCCGCGCTCGTCACCTGGGGGTGTCCCCAGACGTGGGACTGGACGCGGCGGTTGACGGCACCGCGAGCCGGGCTGACCGTCGCGGCGCTCGTCGTCGCCCTCGCCCTGCTGTCGACCCAGGCGTACAACCCGTTCATCTACTTTATGTTCTGAACACCAGCGCACCTACCCATGACGGCGAAGCCACCCACATCCGTCCTGCCTCCTGCCTCCTGCCTCCTGTCTCCTGGAGCCATCGAGTAGCCATGTCCGTCGAGTCCCTCCACAAGACCCGGGTCGCCCAGGCACACGCCGAAGTCGGGCGCACCGAGGTCTCGCGCCCCGTCGCGCTGACCCTCACCGCGGTTTTCCTTACGACCATCGCCGCGGTACCGATCACGCAGGCGTGGGTGGACCACGGCGTGCTGCGCGTCGCGAAGGACACCACCGCGACCGCCCCCGGACGCGTGGACGGACGTTCTCCGATCGCCCGCGTCATCGACGGTAACCGGCAGGTGCTCGCCGCGATCCGACGGTTCACCGACCGGCTGGACACCGACTCCGTGCTCGCCCGGCACCTACGTCCAGCCGTCCAGTTGCTGCTCACCGAGCGCCTCGGGGCCGGTAACGAGCGGGTCTACACCGGCCGCGACGACTGGCTGTACTACGCGATCGATGTGCAGCACGTAGTCGGCCGGGGCTTCCTCGATCCGGGTCAGCTGGCGCGACGTGCCGCCTCCGGCGACAGTCTGTTCGAGGCGGCCGTGCCCGACCCGCGCCCCGCGCTGCGCGCGTTCAACGATGCGCTGGCCCGCCGTGGTATCACGCTCGTGCTCGTGCCGACACCGGTGAAACCGAGCATTCATCCGGAGCAGCTCGGTGTCAGGGCGTCCCTCGCGCCGGTGCGAAACGTCTCTTTCTCGCAATTCGCCGACGAGATGCGGGCGGCGGGGATGCTGCTGTTCGACCCGGCGCCGCTGCTGGCCAACCTCGGCGCGCTCGGCGACGCGGCCTATCTGGCCCGTGATACGCACTGGCGTCCGGACGCGGTCGCGGCGGTCGCACAGGCGCTGGCGCGGTTTCTGGAACGAGAGATACCACTACCGGAGCGAGCACCGGTCTCGCTCGATGCCCGACTGGCCCGTGTCTCCAACCGCGGCGACATCGTCGGGCTCCTGGACCTCCCGGCCGGCTGGTCACCCTATCCCGTTGAGACGGTGGAGGTGCGACGAATCCTGACGGCAGACGGGCGGCCGTGGAGAGGGGACCCGACCGCCGACGTGCTGCTGCTCGGGGACAGCTTCGCCAACATCTTCTCGCTCGAGGCGATGGGCTGGGGGACAGCGGCAGGACTCGCCGAGCACCTCAGCTTCGCCCTTGGCCGACCGGTCGACCGGCTGGTGCAGAACGCCAACGGCGCGTTCGCCAGCCGTGCGGCGCTGGCGCGCGAGCTGGCACGCGGCCGCGATCGGCTGGCCGGAAAGCGCGTGGTCGTCTACCAGTTCGCGACACGCGAGCTGACACACGGCGACTGGCGCCTGGTCGACCTCGACCCACCTCGACCGACGCTAGCGTCCACGGTCCTGACCCCCGAGCCGGGCCAGGTCCTGACCGTCCAGGGCCGGGTCCGTCAGCTGACGCGAGCGCCACGGCCCGGCACCGTCCCCTATCGGGACCACATCATCTCGGTCGATCTCGTCGAGATCGACACCGGCGGCGCCGCGGTCACTGACTCCGAGGCGCTCGTGTACCTCTCGAGCATGGAGGACAATGTCTGGACCGCGGCCGCCAGTCTGATCGTCGGTCAGACCATCACGCTGACACTCCGCCCATGGGCCGAGGTCGCGCCTGAACTGGACGGCATCACCCGCACCGAGCTCATCGAGGGGAACGTGGTGTTCGCCGAGCCCTGGTGGGGCGAGCTCGCAACGCCGCCCCTCGAACCGCCCTGATGACGGCCGGCGCCGCATCGCTAGGCAGGCTACGTCTGTTGCAGCCCCGCTACGCGGGGGCTCGACATCGTGCGGAGGCAACCAAGACTTATGACAACACAACGACGTCGCCCTTCGAGGATGTCCGGGATGGAGCGCTTCCCGTCCGCGGCGGTGGCCGCACTGGCAACGACCCTGTTGATCGCTGGGTGCGGCGGGCCGGACATCGACGAGCTGATCGGACCATTCCGCACCGAGCTGGCCCGACTCGCCAGCGACGCTGACACGGCGGATCGGATTGGCGTGACGGGGCTCGATGGATGGGTGTTCTTCGGCCCGGAGCTGCGGCACCTCAGTCTTGGGCGCTTCTGGGGCCCCGACGCGACGGCAGTCTCCCGGTCGCGGCGCGCCGAGGATGCCGACCCGCTGCCGGCCATCCAGGATTTCAAGCGCCAGCTCGACGACCTCGGCGTTGAGCTGCTCCTCGTGCCGGTGCCGCCCAAGGCGGTCATCTTTCCAGAGAAGGTCTCGGGCGCGGTCACGATACCGATTCCGGTCCCGCGCCTCGACCCGGCGCACCAGCAGTTCTACGAGCAACTGAGGACGGACGGGGTCGACGTACTCGACCTGACGGACCTGTTCATCGCCGAACGGTTTCACCCGGACGGGCCGCTCTATTGCCGCACCGACACACACTGGTCCGGGACCGGCTGCACCGTCGCCGCCGCGGCGATCGCCGACGTCATCCGAGGCAGAGCCTGGTACGTCGCGCTCGACACCCACCCGTACACCGCCGCCTGGTACAGCACCTCAATCACCGGTGATCTGACGCGCGAGGGCGGCGTCCCCGCGCCACCCGAAGAGCTGCGGCTCCGCGGTGTCGTGACCGGCAGAGGACGGGACCGCTCCCCGGTGGCGCCCGACCCGAACAGTCCGATCGTGCTGCTCGGCGACAGCCACAACCTGGTGTTCCACGCGGGTGACGACATGCACGCCACCGGCGCCGGGCTCCCCGACCAGCTCGCCTTCGAGCTCGGCCTGCCGCTCGACCTGGTGGCGGTTCGGGGCTCCGGCGCGACTCCGGCCCGCGTCAACCTCCTGCGCCGGGCTCAGGCCGATCCTGAATATTGGAGTCACAAACGGCTCGTGATCTGGTGTTTCGCGGCGCGCGAGCTGACCGAGAGCGACGGCTGGCGCCTGGTGCCGGTCGCACCCTGACGGTCGAGTCCGCCAACCGGAACCCTGAAGGACACCTGTTCCGTCGTTGTTCGCGCGATGGTCGGTGGTCGTGAGCGATCCTCAAATGATCCACCTTCGATGATCCTGGCGTCCGACATCCCCCGCCGACTGCCACCGACTCCCTGGGTCTTTCGCCAGACACGTCCTGACGATCTCGTCCAGCCTCGCGGGGATCATCGATTGGAGCGTGGACCACGGGGCCTGGATCTCGTAGGGGCCGAGGATGGTGCCGGGGGTGCGTGGCATCGAGCAGTTCACCGGCGTCACCGCACGGGCAGGTGCGGGGACTCATCGACCTCCAACCTGAACACGTCCGGCCGCGCATAGTGCCCAGTGACGTCGAAGTCGAACTTGCTGCGCGCGATCGCGGTCAGGTCCAGGTCAGCGACCAGAATTCCTTCCTCCCCCCACAGCGGACCTGCAAGCACATCACCCAGCGGACCGTAGATGGCGGAACCGCCTCGACTGAGTACCTCCGGCCAGGCCTCGAGCTCCTCGCGTGTCTCGAGATCTTGGGGGTACATGTCCCGATGCACGTACTGGTTGCAGCCGAGAACGAAGCACCGACCCTCGAGCGCGATGTGTTGCAGCGTCGACTGCCATCGTTGGCGCGCATCCGCGGTGGGCGCGAGATAGATGTCGACGCCCTTGCCGTACATCGCCATGCGCGCCAACGGCATGTAGTTCTCCCAGCAGATCAAACCGCCGACGGTTCCGTACGCAGTCTCGACCGTGGTGAGCGTGCTCCCGTCGCCTTCTCCCCAGATGAGCCGTTCCGCCGCGGTCGGTTTCAGCTTGCGGTGCTTGCCGAGCAGCGATCCGTCCGGGCCGATATACAGCAGCGTGCAGAAGAGTGTGCCCCCGCTGTACGTGCTGTCTCGTTCCACCACTCCGACGCAGAGGTGAACGCCGGCCTGCTCGGCTGCGGAGCCCATGCGCTCGACCTCCGGGCCGGGCACCTCGATCGCGTTGGACCAGTACCGCTCCCAGACGCGACGGCCCGCCTCTGAACGGCCACCGACGGCGGTTCCGAAGGTCAGACCCCACGGGTAACCACCTACGTACGCTTCGGGGAGGAGCACGAGCTTGGCACCCTCCGCGGCTGCCTCCGCGGTCATCGCACAGACTTTGTCGACCGCTGCGTCTCGACGGAACGGCGTCGCGCTCGCTTGTACTACAGCGACGCGGACGGTCTTGACTTCGCCCATGAGTTTCTAGAGATCCGTGACGCCGTCCGACGCCGCCTGCCCGTAGATGCCCCCGACCTCGGTGTGGTCCAGCGAAGCCCGGACCTTGGCTTCCCGCTCGAAGCAGGCCAGCCGGCCGCCGTCGCATGGTCGGACCGGGGTGAGAGACAACATTAGAGCCCTCCCGACGGACCGATCCCCTTCTTGCCAGTCCGCCTCGAGCTACTGTCCGTCGAAGACGTACTGCACCGTCGACCGGAGGCGATTCTCCGGCGCCGAGAAGTCGCTGTACTGACTCGGCACAGTATATGAGGCGACAATCTCGTCGACCGATCGGCCGGCCGCCTTCCCCTGTTGCGTCTTCATCACCACGTCATTGTAGAAGCCGCTGAAGTTGACGAAGTCGTCCCAGGTGACCGGCGTCGGATTGTGTCCGGGAATCACCGTGTCAACGTTCGAGATCCCGGCGATCGCCTTCTTGAGCGTCTCACCGAACTCGGTCGCACTCCCGTTGCTATTCGGCACGTCGATGAACGGCAGCCCCAGCCGCTGGAACATGTCGCCCGTGTGCATCGCCCGCGCGGCGCGGAAGACGACAAAGGTGTCGCCGTCGGTGTGACCGCGACCGAAGTGATAGAGGTCAATCTGGTCGGCCCCGCTGAAGAGTGTCAACGTGTCAGAATAGGTCGTCCCGGGGAGGTATTTCGCGTTCGCGCCCGTGAAGGCGTCGCAGTTCTTGATGGAGCCACCTTCGAAACCAGCGCCGTCATCACAATCCTGGCTCGCCATATGCCCGCGGGTGTTCTCGTGCACCACGAAATCGACCGTATCGGGAAACTCCGTGTTCGAGCCCGTGTGGTCCCAGTGTGTGTGCGTGTTGATGATCGTCGTGACCGGCTTGTCGGTGATCTTGCGCACCTCGGCGAGGATGTCCTGGCCGTAGCCCTTGATCTTCGTGTCGACGAGCGCGACGCCGTCGTCGGTCACAAAGATCGCGGTGTTGCCGCCACCCCCCATCCCCTGCACGGACGAGGCGTTGGCCAGCATGTAGAGGTTGTCGGCGATCTCGTACACCGTGAGGCTCGCGCGTGCCTGCCGCGCCTCGTAAGTCGTCATCGTCGCGAAAACCCCGACGATCGTCACCATCCCCAAGCCGATACTGCGTCTCATCTCGATCTCCTCCAGCGCTCACCCACAGCGCAGCGTTGACTATACCGGCTGCGCGCGAGCGAGTCGACCGGCACCCGGGCGCATCGCCGGTCTCGGTGCGACGCGGGGTTTCACCACGGACTGCGAGCGGTTGATGATGCCTGTAGGCCGGTCGTCCAGAGGTTGACGCCGTATCTCGCCGCTCTTACACTCCACACTGACGGCGGGACGCCGCCGCAGGCAACCGGAATGGTAACTGTGTACCGGGTCGGCTGAGCTGTCCCGGTACGCAGCTACTAGTACAGGACGTGCGAATCTGAACGACAGCTACCGCCAGCAGATGGGCCACAGGGGTGATGCCGTAGGTCCCTATCTAGTAATTGTGTACCGCCCATTGACCGCAGGCGGAAAACCATGACCCGGACTGCAGCGACGGTCGAACCCAGTTGGGCGTTCACCACCGACTGCCAGGGGCGCTCAGTCGTGATGCCACCTCAGAATCAAGGAGGAATCATGCCTCGGATGCAGAGGCTGACGTCGATGCTGGTGGTGGCGTACGCCGTCGCCGGTCTCACCGGATGCGATGGTGGGACTGGTCCATCTGCCATGCCACAGGTCGTGGAGGGCAACATTATTCTCCCGGCGATTTCCCTCACTGCTGTTTCGTTTCAGATCGATCGACAGGGAACACTCTCGAGTGTGGTCAACTGGAACAATTTCTTCAACGACATTGATAGCGGGCTTCTACAAGGAACGTGTACGCCGACTCAAGTCCAGGCAGACGAAGCAGGGTGTCGCGTCGAAGATGCCCTCGGATTCGACAACACCTCACGAAGACCGTCAGTGTTCGACGCACTCGTCACGCCCGGCCGTCACACGCTGTTGCTGTACAATTTCGGATTCAGTGCCGACACCTGTTTTTATCGCCTCGAGATCAACTGACCAAAACACTAGACGACATAGAGCCCCCCGGAAGAATCGACCCTCTCTCGCCAGTCGCCGCGTCCGTAGATGCTCCCAATGTTGGGGTGATTCCGTGAGGCGAGCACCTTGGCTTCCCGCTCGAAACGGGCCAGGCAGTCGGGGTCGGCCGTGAACGCTTCGGGCAGCACCTTTAGCGCTACGTCCCAGTCCAGCTTCGTGTCGCGGGCCTGCCAGCCTTCACTCATGCCACCCTGGCCAATCAGGCCGATCACTTCGTACGGGCCGATCTTCGTGCCTTCGCTTAGCGCCATTGGGTACAGCTATCTGCCGTCATGCCGGTTTCGCCGATCTTGGCGGTGATGCGGTAGGGACCAAGCGTGGTGCCGGGCTGCAAGGGCATCTAATTCGTGGGGACGAGCCGCTTGAGCTCCTCGGACCAGTTCAGTACGAGGATCAGCGCCGGTCTCTCCCCCGTATCGCTTTGCTTCAGCATCAAGAAGCGCTCCCCGTCCTGTGACACATCGTAGTTCGGATTCCCTAGGCCGTTGGGATCAGCATCGTACGGTACTTCAAACAGCACCTGGGACGTCCCGACGGTAAACTCCGTCTCCACGTCCACATCCACCACCAACATCTGGTTCCCGTCCCGATAGAACAGCTCCCGGCCATCGCGGGACCAGACCGGTTCGGTCCCCCCTCCCGTCGAGATCGGGATCACCCGCCCACCCTCCGGAAACGGCCGGATGTACACCCGGTCCTCGCCCGCCTGGTCCGACACGTACGCCAACCAGTGCCCATCCGGGGACAGCCGGGGCGCTCGTTCGTTGAATGCCGTGACCAGGAACGGTGCGGGGTCGCCGCCGAGCGGAAGCGTCCAGATGTCGCGAGCGGTGCCGCTAGGATTCACCTCATAGTACACAAGGGTCTGACCATCAGGAGACCATGAGCCAGGAATGCTATCGCTCGCGGTCGTCGCGAGTCGCTCCGCCTCGCCGCTCAGGTCGGCGCGCTTCGAGTACAGATCAAAATCGCCGGCTCTGTCGGACCCAAAGGTCACCGTCGCCCCGTCGGGCGTCCAGGCCGGATACAGATTGACGCCTTCCACGGTCAGCCTCGTGTCCGACCCGCGCTCGAGCTCTCGGATCCAGATGTCGGGCTCGCCGCTCTCCCGGAATATGCCGAACGCCACGCGGGCGACAACTAGCAGCGCAAGCAAGCCGCTGGTAATGATGAAAAGGGATCGCGTCGGGTCACGTAGAGGAGTCATCAGACTCTCCTCAGATTCTGGGCGAGTTATCCCACTGCCCAGATCCCGACCTGACCGTAAGCTGTGTCATCTTACCGGAGTCGCTCACGATGCGAAAGATGGAAGTCCACCGCGCGCGCGGCCTCTCGGCCCTCCCAGATCGCCCAGACGACGAGCGATTGGCCGCGGCGACAGTCGCCCGCGGCGAACACACCGGGTTCGCGGGCCGCGAAGGTGCGCGAATCGGCGGCAACGTTTCCGCGCTCGTCCAACCCAACGCCGAGGTCCTCGAACAGCGCTGCGGGAGCCGGGCCGGTGAAGCCCATCGCGAGCAGAACGAGATCGGCGGGAATCTCGAACGCGCTGCCGGGGATCTCCGCGAACGCTGCTCGCCCCGACGCGTCGCGCTCGCCGAACTGGATCCGTACGGCGTGTAGTGACTTCACCCGACCTCCCGAGCCCGCGAATCCCCGGGTGAGCATCGCGAATTCACGATGGCCGCCCTCTTCGTGCGAACTCGAGGTGCGGTAGAGCAGCGGCCATTGCGGCCAGGGCGTCGTGGACGAGCGCTCATCGGGCGGCCGCTCCAGCAGCTCGATCGAGACGACGGATCTCGCACCCTGCCGCAGCGCGGTGCCGACGCAGTCCGAGCCGGTGTCGCCACCACCTAGCACCACCACGTGCTTGCCCGTCGCGAGAATCCCCTCTGCGGCTTCCGGCCAGCGGCCCGCAATCCTGCGGTTTTGCTGAACCAGAAAATCCATCGCGAAGTGGATCCCGGAAAGCGCTCGGCCCGCTACCTGGAGTCACTCGCCCGAAGGATCGAAGCGTGTGTTCTTGTTCCCGGTCGCTTGGAAGTTCGTCCCCGGCTCAGCGACCCTTTTCGGAGACGACGACGGGAGCGCCACGGCCGACGCCGAGCCCCTCCGCAGCGCTCTGCTGGGAGCGAGCGATCTCGAGCGTATCGAAGGAGTTGATCAGGGCTGCGTAGTCG
>JADFPE010000315.1 GCA_022562495.1 Acidobacteriota bacterium | reverse complement strand
ACGCTGGTCGAAGAGCCGGCGCATCGCGTCGACACGGAGCGCTCCGTCGGCATCGACCAGGAGCTCCGGCTCGCGTCGTTGCCGCGATGCCGGGCTGGCCCGCCATGCACGCAGGACGCGCACCGCCGTGTTGACCCGTTCCTGTTCGGGGCCCACGAAGTCATACCGCAGGGCGGTGTACCCGGGCAGGCTCCGGAGCGACCGCGCCGCGATGAAGCGGACGGCGTCGTAGCGGTCCCCCAGCGCCTCGGCGAGATGCGGCACCATCCAGCTGGTGCCGGACGCCGCCTGCGCGGGGGCCCACCCCATGCTCTGGGCTGCCAACGCGCGGAGACCGGCGTCTCCTGTCAGGATCCAGAGCAGCGAGGCGGCCACCCTCCGGTCGTCGTCGCGCAGTGCGGGCACCGGTGTGCCGTACCACTCGTCCAGGCGGTCGGCGGTCCACTCCAGGGTCTTGTCGAGATGACAGAGGTTGCAGGCGTTTGGGCGGCCCAGTTCGGCGGTCTCGGTCGCGGTAGGACTGCTGATCGTGTGGCTCCGGACCGTCTTCAGCAGCCCGTAGCTGGTGTAGGGCATGTGGCAGTTGTAACAGCTGCTGCCGGACGACTCGGCACCGTGCCGCGTGTGTGCCGTCACGTCGGCGCGCAGCGGCTCGTGGCACTGGAGACAGGCGTCGTTCCCGTCCATGTCCGCCGACACCTGATGCGTGTCGGCCCACGCTGCGATCGTGCGTGGGTCCTCCGGGGTCTTGTGCATCGTGTGACACGAGGAGCAGGTCAGGGTCCGGTCCGGCTTGGTGGCGTGTCGGAAGCAGGGAGAGTCGATGAGGCCGTTGTACTCGCGGCCGGAGACCCGGATCATGCCGTCAGGCCAGAAGGAGCCGCGCACGAACTCCGGGTCGTTCTCCACGAAGGCGAGGATCTCCGGCGAGTCCCGATCCACCGACGGCTGCGCGACGAAGCGCGTGTCCCGCAGCTCGTCACCTGGTCTGTATGGCAGCCCGGCGCGGTTGGCCTCGCGTTCGCCCTCCAGGTCGTAGAACTCCCAGACGCTGTGGCACTGCCCGCACACCTGTGACGAGCGCTCCGGATCGAGCCGCGTGGGGAGCACAATTGTCGGGTCGGCGTCGTCGGTGACATGGAGCCCGTACCGGCGCAGCGGGTTCCGGTTCGCCTCGACGTGCACCTGCGCCGGTCCGTGGCAGGACTCGCAGGCGATGCCGAACTCCGCGACGGTCGTGTCGATCGCCTGGGTCTCGTACGGCTCGGACCGGTAGGGGGTGTCGAAGGCGGTCTTGCCTAGGGTCGTGTGACACACGATACAGATGGCGTTCCAGTGCCCGTTCAGCATCGCGACCGACTGCCCCGGCGGGTGCAGCACCACGGCGCTCCGCGAGGTCCATCGTGCTTCCTGGATGAGATAGACACCCGGCAGCACGTTCAGCCCGCGGTCGTGTCCGGTCGCGTACCAGTAGATATTCTGGTGATGAGACCCGGTAATCATCACCACCGGCCGCCTGATCCGGGGGCGCTGAGCCTCGGGACCTTCCCACCCGGGATCATCGAACTCCGCCCAGAACTCGTCTCCGTCGCGCTCGAGCCACATCGGCCGTCCATGTGTGTGCTCGACCCGGACCCCGTCGAAATCGGCCCGCACCGTCTCCGGCGTGGCGACCTGGGTCATCGTGCGGTGAAACGAGCCGTACCAGGTGTCGTACTGGGAGGGATGACAGGACCTGCAGGTCTCGGATGTGACATACCCGTCGCCGTCGACCTGGATCGGCCGGTTGACGACCTCCGATTCCCGAACCCCACGGTCTGCGCTGACCGCCAAGGCGACCCCGAGACCGGTCGAGGCGATCAGCAGCGCGACCGCCGGCGCGAATCGGAGTGGACCGCGCGCCGGTCTCGCCGGACGAGCCTCGTCGTTCGGACGCTGCCGGTCGCGGTGGGGTCGAGACATTCAGGATGATCCCGGGTCAGCGGTCCGTGACCGTCCGACCCGGGATACCGGACCTGCAGTTCGTCGCGGCGGAAATGTAGACCTGCTCAGTTGGTCGCGAAGCAGTAGAAGTAGCCGTTGCCGCCGGTCGCGATCAGGTTGGCCTGGCTGCACCCGCGCGAGCCGTGCGCCGAGTTCCACGAGGCTGGGTTCGCACCGCCGCCGGTGCGGTCGAAATGTCCGACTAGCGCGCTTCCGCTGCCGTCGGCGCTCGAGCTCCAGTTGCTGCACGTAGAGTCGTCGCTGCCGGAGACGGCGGTCCCGTCGAGAT
This sequence comes from Acidobacteriota bacterium, assembly GCA_022562495.1. Classification (GTDB taxonomy): domain Bacteria; phylum Acidobacteriota; class Vicinamibacteria; order Vicinamibacterales; family UBA8438; genus NP936. The sequence continues at coordinate 1,518 of JADFPE010000315.1, read as the reverse complement.
ACGAACCGGTCAGGATGTCATGCTGGTTCGGATCGTCCCCGCGCCCGTTGGTCATCTCGCCCTTCTCGTTGAGCACGGACTCCTTGGTCAGCATATTCTCGAAGTGGAGCTGGTCGACATTCTGCGCCACGACGTCACCGTTGACGTTCTGCCAGGGCCCCGACCCGATCCGGTCGCGGGCGTTGACGCCGCCCGAGCCGGTCGTACTCAGATAGGCGCGCCAGGTCTTGCCACCCGCGCCGACCGCCGCCGCCAGCGACTGACAGTGCGCATCGGCTCCGGAGAGGCCACCCAGGTCGGCGCCGCTGCCGGAGCCGACGCTGGTCAGGAAGAAGGTCATCTCGGAGGCTTGGGCGAGCGCCGGCGAGGCGCTCAGCAGACAGAGCAGGGTCGTGGCGCAGAGCAGGTGCAGGATCTTCATTTTCGTGTCCTCCTGGATCGTGTCCCCGTATCGAGGCGAGCAGCGTCTGTGACGAAGAGTATAGCCGGTGATCCGGTTTCGGCGCAGCCCGAGCCGACTGTTGCATATACTGTGTGCATGTCTGTACCTGCCGCTGCCGACACGGGAGACCGCTAGCCGTATGAAGCCACCGAGACAGCCGGCCGTCGTCGGCGTACGAGTCTTGGCGCTCACGGGGGTGTTCCTGACCGGGTGTCTCGGGAACCCGAACACGCCGACCGTGATCACGGACACATCCGACCCCGTGGTCTTCAGCTCCATTGACCTGCGGATCGGCACCGGTGTTGCGGCCGCCATCGGAGACTTCCTGACCATCGAATTCACGGGATGGCTGTATGACGACACGCAGCCCGACAACAAGGGTCAGCAGGTCGTCACGACCGTGGGCACCCCCGGCACGTTCGTACTGGGCGTCGGGCAGGCGATCGCCGGGTTCGACCAGGGACTGGTCGGCATGCGTGAGGGGGGCGAGCGGCGGTTCATCATCCCACCCGCGCTGGCCTTCGGCTCGTCCGGGTCTGGGTCAATCCCGCCGAACGCCACGCTCGTGTTCGATGTCGAGCTGCTGCGTGTTGACGAGGCCCCATCCTTTACCATCACCGATATCGTCGTCGGATCGGGGGCCGAGGCGGCCAACGGCGACAGCTTGACAGTCGAGTACGTGGGATGGCTGTATGACCCGACCCAGCCCGACAACAAGGGCCTGGAAGTCGACGCGTCCGACGGCACCCCGTTCCCGTTCGTGCTGGGCGTGGGGCAGGTGATCCCGGGGTGGGAACAGGGAGTGGTCGGCATGCGAGTGGGCGGCGAGCGACGGCTCATCATTCCACCCGACCTCGCCTACGGGTCGAACGGGCAAGGCTCGATTCCCCCGGGCGCGACCCTTGTGTTCGACATCGAGCTGCTGACGGTCGGGTAGCCGTCGCTGAACGTCCGGCGAGCGAAGACCGAGGCGGCGAACCGCCTCCTGGGATGGTGCGTCGAAGGCCCGAGCACGATGACGAGACGGGTGGTGACAAGGACGCTGTGTGGGGCGGCCGCCGTGGTGGCGGCGTCGG
>JADFPE010000091.1:758-17602 GCA_022562495.1 Acidobacteriota bacterium | reverse complement strand
GCTGTCGGTAGGAATGTCGGTACGCCAACGAACGACGACGCTGGATGGGGTGCCGCGCTGGAGGTACGGACCGCGTACTACAAGAGGGCCCTGGGCATGCACGGCCAAGGCGATGCATGCCACGACCGACACGACCATTCCAGTGACGACGCGATACCACATCTGTTGGAAGTTGGCTAAGGAGACCCCAGAACTTCAGTGGAGTGCTGCAGGGGCGTACCGCTCGTGAGTGCTGCAGTGAGCTGTTCGAGCGCCGCGTGGAGGCGGCCACCGAACTGGGTCATCGCATGTGTCTGGCGTCTGTGTAGGGGGAGGCGTCGCAATGCGTCGAGTGCCGCCTCGTACGCCGTGCGGGCCTGGTCGAGCCGACCCGCCTGTTCCAAGATCTCGGCATGCCGAGCCAGCCAAGTCGGTTGGCCCAGGTGCCCGCGCAGCGCTCCGAGCCGCACCAGCGCTCTGTCGTAGCGATGAAGCCGAACCTCGAGATCAATGGCGTAGAGCTGTAGCGTTGGGATCGGTCCCAGCCGCCGGCGCCCCTCGTCGAGACCGCGAATCGCGCGGCCGATGTGGTCCTCGCCCAGTGCTGCGAGTGCCCTGGTCCGTTCGATGTAGTGGTCCGGCTTGGACAAAAATTTCAACGCATGTGAGTAGTCCCGCGATGCGGCCTCGTACGCTTCCAGCCGTACCAACACCCGCGCGCGTGTCAGCCGCGCCCCGGCGTGGTCCGGGCTGCGAGCCAACACTCGGTCCAAGGCGGCCAGAGCGAAGTGAAACCGACCCGCTTCGAGCCAGAGCAGGCCCCGCGCGACGTCGACCGCTTCGAGGCCGGGGTCGAGCTGAGCTGCGCGGTCGTAGTCAGCCAAGGCGGCTTCCCAGGCTTCGTGCAGGCGATGTAGCTTCCCTCGCGTGAGGTAGAGCAGAGCGCTGGTCGGCTCTAGTTCGAGACGCTCGCTGATTTCTGCAATCTGCTCGTGTAGCACGCCATGGCCAGCGGCAGGTTGCGCAGAGCACAACAGCAGCAGCATGGTGGTGCTCCCGAACCAGGCGCTAGCACAGCGGAACGCGACTCTCGTCACAGTCCCCGACCTTGCTCCTTGTGGATTGCTTCGTGTCGACCCGCGATCTTCGCGGGTGTGCCCCGGACAGACGCGATGTCCGGTGAGACTAGAGTCAACAGCTTTGTGCGCTCGACTCGACAACCTCCTTGCCTCCTTTTGTCCGGATGTGGAGCGCATACGCGATCGACGATTGGTCAAGTAGGCTAGCGACGACCTGAGCCAACACCGTGGCGAGCCGGTCCTCGTCATCCGGCGTCAGCGACGACACGAAGCGAATATTCATGAGATAAGTCCCTCTCAGCTCTTCGATTCCTTCTCTCAGTCACATCCTTGCAAGCATCGTTCCCATGTTGCTCAGGGACCCTGCCCTCGAAAACTCGCCGTTCCGCCAAGCCGGCGCGCTAAATTCGGCGCGTGTGGTTCAGAAACATCCGTTCTCCAGCAGCCTAAAAGTCAGACGGCGCCAGCTGCCACAATCGGCTCGCAACCACTCCACCGTCGCACTCGTGCCAAGTTTCGCGGTCGATCGACATCCCAGCAGAGAGACCCAGCGCGACCCAAGACACCTCGATGCGCCTCACGTGGACCCTCTCACACTGGACCGATTCCTGTGACGGCGCGATAGTATATAAGTGAGGTATTCTGGTTGAGAGGGCTGGTTTTGAGCGGCATGACACACAACTGCGAAGTAGCCGTCGAGGAGGGCAGGACAATGGTGCGGCTTGAAACAGCGCGGTCGAGGGAGGGGCAAGAATGACGGACCTGACGCCACGCGACGTGCGGCAGAAGAACCGTGAGTTTCGGCGGGTACTATGGGGCTATGACCAGAAGCTGGTTGACGCGTTCCTTGAGGTGGTCGCCCAGCGCCTGGGGGCCCTCATCAAGCAGAACATCGCGTCGACCGATCGTGCAGACACCATGCAAAAGCAGATAGCTGCCTTCCGTGAGCGAGAAACGGCGATCAACGAGACGATGGTCGCCGCTCTGCAGCTGCAGGCCGACGCCCGGACTCGAGTAGAACATGAGGCGGAGCCCATGCGCACGAAGGCCCAAGGCGAGGCGGAGCGGATCCTGGGTGAGGGGCAGCGAACTGCCCGGAACCTGACGCGTGAGATCGAGGGGCTGACGATGCAGAGGAGCGAGTTTGTGAAAGCGTTCCGATCCCTGCTCGAACAGTACCTGGCTGAGGTGGAGGAGGAGGAAGGTCGCGTGACAGAGGCGGCGGAGCGGCCGGGTGCCGCGACACGAGTCACACCGGGCGGCGCGGCGGCGAGCGAGTCCGTGGCGAAGCCGCCTGACGCGGGCGGAAGGGGTGACGGCCCGGGCGCTTGGCTCTCCTCGATACTCGGTGAGACGGAGAACCAGGAGCGACGGTGACACCGTCGCGCGAACTGGCGGATGATCCGGTCGCAGTAGGTCTTCAGGCAGCGTGACTCTTGCTATTCGCTGAGCGGCCCTGAAGGGCCTGGCTACCGCGTAACGTCCAGCGACGGCGTTGGGGCCAGCCCGATCGCCGTACCGACGCCGCGGCTGTCGGCGGCGCCGACGAACCGGGTCGGGCGCCCGTCGGCGTCGTACTCGATCCGCAGCGCATGCGGCAGCCCGATGCCGCGGGTCGGGCGCACGTTGTGCCCCATCGCCTCGAGCTCGGCACGCACGGACTCCGGCACACGCTCGTCGACCAGCAGCACGTCCGGCTCGGCGAACGCCACGCGGGGCGTGTCGAGCGCGGTCTGCAGGTCCATCTCGAAGTCGATCAAATTGATGGCGAGCTGCGCGACCGTCTGCGGGATCGTGTGCCCGCCGGGCGAGCCGATCGCGGCCCAGGGGCGGCCGTCCTGCATGATGATGGTCGGGCTCTTCGACGAGTGCTTGCGGTTGCCGGGGGTGGCGTCCATCGGGTTGCCCTTGGGCTCAAACGTGGAGTAGGCCATCGAGTTGTTCAGCCAGATGCCGGCCTCGTCGACCAGCACGGCGCTGCCGAACCCGTGACCGAGCGTGACCGTCGCCGAGACGACGTTACCCCACCGGTCGGCGATGACGAAGTGCGTTGTGTCGGCCCCTTCGGTCGAGGTGGGTCCAGGCGGCTCGAACCTGCCGGCGCGGCTGGCGTCCAGCGTGTCGGCCTGCTCCTGCCAATACGCCTCGGAGAGCAGCATGTCGAGCGGCGGCGGGTTCACCTCGGGGCCGCCGGCGTACATCAGTCTGGCCCAGAAGGCGTGCTTGGTGGCTTCCGCGAACCGATGCAGATAGTCGGTCGTATTCGACCCGAGCGCCGTGGTGTCGTAGCGGGACATGATGCCGGCGGCCAGCAGCGCCGCGAACGAGTTCGACGGCGCGCCCGCGGTCACCACCTCGTAGCCGCGATAGTCGATCGAGATCGGCTCGAACCACTCCGCCTCGTGCTCGACGAGATCCACCATCGCCAGAAATCCGTCCCGGCGCTTGATCTCCGCGATAACCGCCGCGCCGAGGGAGCCGCCATAAAGCGCCGCGGCGCCTTCGGCCGCGACCGTCCGCATCGAGGCTGCCAGCTCGTGCTGACCCAGCCAGTCACCCTCCCCGAACGGCTCGCCGCCCGCCCCGTAGATCTCCCGCGCGCGGTCTGAGAAGTGCTCCCAGGTGTCGCCAATCGCCCGTCCAAGCGGTGCGCTCACCGCAACGCCCTCGTCGGCGTGGAAGATCGCGGCCTCCCAGAGATCGGCCCACGGCACGCTGCCGTACTCCTCCCACAACGCCTCGAATCCATGCAGGTTCCCCGGGGTCGACACCGCCTTGGCGGTCCGCATCATGTCGTCGAGCCGCTCGGCCTCGCGAAACACGTCGGCGTTGGTGGCCTGCGGGAACCGGCCGTTGTTGTCCAGATAGCGGAGCTCGCCCCGCTCGGCGTCGTAGAGGATCACCGTGCCGTAGCCGCCGAAGATGCTCGAGTTCATCGGCTCGACGACCGTCAGCGTCGAGGCAACCGCCACCGCGGCGTCGAAGGCATTTCCACCCAGCTCGAGAATCTCGACCCCCGCTTCGGTGGCGCGGCGATGCGCCGAGGCGACCATCCCGGCGGTGCCGGTCGGACCGTCCGTCCGCGCGACGGCCGTGTCGACCGTGTCGACCGTCTGGGTGGGGGTCTCGACGACCTCTGGCGCACAGCCGACGACACCAAGGCTGGCGAATACGACTGCAAGGGTTAGCACGAATGTTTGTGGGGTCTGCATGGGTGCCTTACTTCTCCGGACCGGTCCGGACGTTCGTTGCACGACAGCCGTATGGTACATCGCCCACTTCACTCCGGATCGCTATCTCCTGGTCGCTTCGCGAAGACCCAGGCAATCAGAATACTCAGCCCGTACAGGACCAGCATGGGGCCTGCCATGATGAGCTGATTCACAAAGTCGGGCGACGGCGTCAGTACGGCAGCCACGATGAAGACCACCAGGACCGCGTACTTGACGTTCCTGATCAGGAGCCGGGCTGTGATCAACCCGACCCGGGTCAAGAAGAACGCCAACGTCGGCATCTGGAAGATAGCGCCAAAGGCCAGGAGCATCCTCATGTACATCGAGAAGGTCGGGGCAATCCGCGGCATGAACTCGACGGTCTCGGTCGCGTACGAGCCAAAAAAAGCAAAGGCCCACCGGAATGCCACGAAGTGCGAGAACAGGCCGCCGGCCGCGAAGAAAAGGGAGGAAAACAGCACGAACGGAATCGCGAACTTCTTTTCGCGCGCATACAGACCCGGCGCCACGAAGAGCCACACCTGCCAGAGAATGACCGGGGCGGCAAGGAAGACCCCGGCCAGCGCCGCCATCTTGAGACGGACCACGAACTGCTCCATCGGCTCCGTGAAGACGAACGTGCTCCCGGGAGGGAGCGTCGCGGCAAGCGGCTTCATCATGAAGTCATGAATCCGGGATACGAAGGCGTACGCTATCAGGACGCCGGCGCTCAAGGCGGCGACCGACACGATCAGCCGTTTTCGAAGCTCGTCCAGATGGTCGAGGAAGGACATCGTGCCTTCCGAGATCACCGACGTCACCGCGAGACCCCAGACGAGCCACCGCTTCTGCTCAGCGCGACGGTCGCGTGACAGCTCCCGGTCTGGCCTGGTGTCGCGGCCGCTGAAGGGGTGACCCACCCAGTCGCCAAATCCATCGGCAATCCAGCCAGGCCGGGTCGATGTGATCAACGCCATGAGCATCCTCGCAGTTGCGCAGGCCTCCCGTGTGTCGACGGCGACGCGAGAGACGCCCGAGTCGTTCCACGGTCCTTATAGCACGACTACCGCTTGCGGTGCCTACCGGTCCGGTTGCGAACGCGAGTCCGCCGTGAGCGTCTCGGATCGGACGGTGAGATTCTCCACGCGATCGCGATCGACCGTCACGCCCAGCCCCGGCCGGTCCCGTGGCACCGTGACCATCCCGGCGGCGTCCATCGTCCACTCCGGTGTGACGATGTCCTGCTGCCAGTAGCGTGCGCTGGGGCTGATGTCCCCCGGCAGCACAAAATTCGGTAGCGACGCGAGGGCGACGTTGTAGGCGCGGCCGATGCCGCTCTCGAGCATGCCGCCGCACCAGACCGGCACGCCCGCGGTGGCGCACCGGTCGTGGATGGCCCGGGCCGCGGCGAGCCCGCCGACCCGGCCCGGCTTGATGTTGACGATCCGCCCGCTGTGCAGGGTCAGCATGTCCTCGACCCGGTCGACGCTCGTGATCGACTCGTCGAGACAGAGCGGGGTGGTCAGCCGCCGCTGCAAGGCGGCATGCCGCACCAGGTCGTCCGAAGCCAGCGGCTGCTCGATCATCATCAGGTTGAAGCGGTCGAGCGTGGCCAGATGGTCGAAGTCGGCCGTCGTATAGGCGCTGTTGGCATCGGCCATCAGCGGCGCGCCGGCGCCCAGCTCCTCGCGAACCGCGGCCAGAAACGCCAGATCGGCGCCCGGCTTCACTTTGATCTTCGCCTTCTGGTAGCCCTCCTCGAGCGCCCGGCGCACCTTCTCGACCAGCCGCGCCGGGGTCTCCTGGATGCCGATCGAGATCCCGGTCGCGATCTGCGTCCGCGTGCCTCCGATCAGGCACGCCAGACTGGTGCCCTGGCGTTCGGCCGCCAGTCCCCACACCCCCATCTCGACCGCGGCCTTGGCCATCAGGTGGCCGCGCAGGTCGGCGTCGAGCCGGGGCAGGACCGCGTCGGGACTGGCGAGCGGCACTCCGAGCACGCGCGGGCCGATCCATTCGCGAATGGCGTGCCACGCGGTGTCGACCGTCTCCGGGGAGTAGTAAGGCTGCTCGCCGGCCACGCATTCCGACCACGCCGTGACGCCGTCGACATCACGGGTCTCGAGCAGCAGGATCCGCCGCAGGCTGGCGGTGCCGGACGAGATCTGGAACGGTTCGACCAGCGGCATCTGGATCTCTCGCAAGGTGATCGATCGTAGGTGGAGACTCACGAGTCATCCCCCGTCGTGCTCACGAGGTAGAACCAGCGCCCCGTGTCGGTGTCGGCATGGACCCCGGCCACGCGGGTGTGACGCACGTTGAGGTAGGTCGTGAACGCCCGGCGCAAACTGTGCTGCCAGCGTCTGGCCACGTCGGGTGCGTCCACCTTGAGTTGCGCGACGTCAGGGGGAAGCTCCACGCGCACCCACGGCGCGTCCGGCAGTGGGGCGGCATTGTCGCCCGGGGCTGCGCCAGCAACTGGACCTGCGTCGGTTGGTGCGATGGTCACAATCGGCCCCTCGTGTGCGGCCGCCGGGAGGAGCACCGGCTCGCCGGCGAGCCGGCGCTCGACAGCCGGGTCCCGCAATCGCCACTCGACGATGAAGCGGTCGGTGTCGAGGCCGCGGTGCAGCTGGCTGCCGGTGTCGCCGTACATGTTGGACACGTACTCGAGGGGAAACGCCCCCAGCGTCGTGAGGTTCAGCCGTGCGTTGCGCGCCACCAGCGGGTCGAAGGTCCAGTAGACCCGCTCGATCCCGACGGCGAGCAGCAGCGCGCGCTGGTGCAGTTTCAGCCGGCGTCCCAGACCGCGTCCACGCGCCTCGGGCCGCACGGCGAGCATGTCGGACCAGTGCGCCGTGGCGCCGTCGCGTACGCCGCTGATGCCGAAGACGAACCCCAGCAGCTGTCCGTCGGTGTCGAACGCGCCCGAGGCGACCCCGCCGACCTGCTGCGAGACCATCAGGATCGTGGCCGGGACGAGGTCCTGAAAGTCCCGGCCCCAGATGTCCCGTTGCAGGGCGACACACGCCTTGTACTCCGCGCGTGTCTCGAGTGGCCGAATGGTGACCTGTTCGTCGGACACGATGATAAGAATACCTTGGAGGCCGGGGCCGGGAGCCGGAGGCTGGGCGGGAGGACGGAGGCCGGGCAGAGTGAGCACGAGCGACCTGGAGAGTGCCCGTGACCCTCACCCCGACCCTCTCCCCATTCGGCAACGTCACTGCGAGCTCCGCTCAGGGCGGGCCAGGGCAAGCGGGAGGAAAGCGAAGCGCCCGAAGCCCAAAGCCCGAAGCCACGACCCGTATGGGTCGGGTCGTCTCACCGCACATCCGCGAGCGAGACCGGCGCGGTCAGATAATCGATGAGCTCGCGATGCCACCAGGCACCGGTCTCCGCGCGCTCGGCCGGTGTGGTGAATCGGTAGTCGTAGTACGCCAGTCGGAGATACCGGGGCGGCCCGTCGGCGAAGGCGGCGTCGCCGACCAGCGCGGTCACCGCCGGGGCCCCTTCGAGCAGCCGCAGCATCAGCGGCGAGAGCCAGTAGCCGGCGCCCCGCGGGTCGAGCGCGGCGAACCAGAGCTGCCAGTCGAGGCGCGGCTGATGCGGCGCCGCCAGCCCGGGTCGGCGGTTCGGGTCGCCCGGTTTCCAGCGCAGATCCCACTCGGTCCACTCCAGCCCGTCCGGGCTGCCCTGGATCACGATCTCCGGACGCTCGGTCGTCATCACCCGGAACAGCCCGTAGCCGTTGACGGACCGGAACGGTCGCACCCAGCCGACGACCGGGTCTGACCAGGACAGATCGGGGCTGGGTCTCCCGCTGCGTTCGACGGTGCTCGCGATCTCCCGCGCGAAGGTGAGGCCGCCGAGTGCGAACAGCGCGATCGCGCCGACGACGGCCAGCCTCCGGCGCCACCCGTCCAGCCAGGGTCGGTTCTGCACCCCGCAATCGACGATCGGCGCCTGCTCGACGAGCTGAAACGGCAGTACCCGCGCCCACGCGCGATCATCGACCAGGGTCAGGCAGAGGACGACCGTCAGGATCGAGAAGAATCCATAGTTCCCGGTCACACCGATCACGACCTGCAGGAGGACCAGCCCGGCACAGGCTCCCAGCCGGATGCGTGCAGCGCGGGCCGGGACGAAGATCGCCCAGGGCAGCAGCAGTTCCATCACGAACATGCCGCCGGCCGACAGACGATGTATCCAGGCCGGCAGCTGATGCAGATACCAGCCGGTCCACAGCGGTAGTGGTTGTGTCTCATAATGGTAAGTCAGGGCCGTCCAGTCGGCCCAGGTCGGGTCCCCACTCGCGATCTTGGTGATGCCCGAGAGAAACATCACCCGGAAGAGCAGCCACCAGAGCAGCCACCTCGCCACCGGCGAGGGGGGTGCTTCGGTGGTCAGCGTGGGCCGCAGTCCACGGGGTGCGTAGAGGCAGGCGAGCAGACCGGTCTCGAGCAGGAGGGTGTCCCACTGAAACGCCAGGAACGTCTGACCGGCGACCGTCAGTGACAGATAGCTGACCCAGAGCAGCGGTAGCACACAGACCGGTGCGATGCCGGCGATGAGCAACGTCGCGAGCGCGGCGCCGAGCCAGCAGAGCCCCCTCAGCGCCAGGTCGCTCGACGACAGCCACAGCAGTGTCGGAAAGAGCCGGTAGGCCTGGCCACCATAGCTGTCCCGCATGCCGTCCAGATAGAGGCCGGCCGGCAGAATCCCGTCTGGGCCGATCAGACCGGTCACCTGCACCGCGAGCGACACGAAGGCGATGAGATAGGTCAGACCGAGCAGCCGCAGAAACACCCACCGTGAGAGAAGATAGGAGCATGGGCGGCGCACCCGCAGGACACTAGGGAAGGTTGTGAGACAAGTCAATCGCCATGGTCGAATACAGCTCGGATGGCTCATCGTGCTGCTGGTTGGCGTGGTGACGGTGGCTCGCACCGAGGAGCCGGAGCCGCCGGTCGTTCCGTGGTTCGAGACGCGGGCGCCCGATGCGTTCGGCGACGCGCGTGTCGCGGCGTCCGAGGAGTGGGCGGTCGCCTTCCGTGTCGATGCGGCCATTCGGCTGCCGCTGCTGATCGCCAAGATCCCGATCGCGTCGCGCCAGAACGTCGGCGTGACGACCTTCGTAGCGCGTCACTTCACCACGGACCGCCGGACCGGCGTGCGCGCGTACGAGTTCTACGCGGCGTCGTTTCCGGACCGGGCGCGCGGGTTGAACCGGCTCGGGTTCCTGCGCGAGGCGGTGGTCGTCACCCGCACCGGGATCATGGAGACGGCCCAGTTCGGGGTCATCTCCTCGGAGCGCGAGGATTCGATGGCCAAGGTAGAAGGGGTGCTCGACAACGACGCCGAGCTGTTGCCCTACTCTGTGATCGACACCCTGATCACGGCCAGCGTCGCCGACAGTCGTGTGCTACAGCTCCTCATGTCCGGTCAGTGGGACACGGCTGCCGAGCTGTATGACGAGGTGCGTCCGCGGTGGAACAGCGAAGAACCGACCTACACCCGCCATTTCTCGAATGACGACCCGGCGTCGGGCTACGAGACGCCGCTGGCGTTCTTCAGCGGGCTTCAGGTCAGCATGCAGGCGATTGCCAACGCGGTGGCGGCCGGAGAGGACCCGCGAGACACGCAGCGCTATCAGCCCTACATCCACAACGGCCGGCTGTTGCGGTTCGAGTTGCGCAAGATCGCACGCGACGAGAAACGCGCCGCCGAGTACGCGCGTGACGGGTGGCTCGACAACCCGGAGGCGCTGCGTCGGCTCGAGTACCGGTTGCGCGACGCGCGCGGGACAGAGGTGGACCGCTTCAAGCTGTGGGTGGAGCTGCGGGCGTCGAGCCCGGGCGATCCCTTTCCGCGCCCGCACCTGCCGGTGGCCTACGAGTACGAACCGGCGGGGTATCTGCGGTTACGGGCGGTGCGGGTGCCGGTGGCTGCGCCGGCATCGTCCGACCGTCGGTGAATCGTTGGCGCACACGTGCTGAAAGGGGGCCTCCGGTGTCTCCCTGCGCCTGCGTGGCCCGAGCAGAGCACAGTGTGCCGAACGGGGAGAGGGCCGGGATGCCAGGTGTGCTGGGCGGCCGTGCGCTACCTCAGCGTGACGACCGCGTCCTGGATGTCGCCGTCGCGGAAGATCGTCACGTCCACCTCGTCACCAGGCTGGTAGCGGTCGAGGATCAACCGGAGGTCTGCGAAGGTGGGAACCGCCTCGCCATCGATCTGGACGATGATGTCGCCGAGGGCATCGGGCTCGGTGCCGCGCAGGCCGGCACGGGCGGCGCCGGAGTTCGGAACGACCTGAACGATGAGGACCCCGGCCACACCGAACCGTTGTGCGACGACTCGGTTGGTCCGCTGGTTCGCGGGCAAGATGCCAAGCTGCGCTGCCGTGTATTTGCCGGTCGCGATCAGCTGTGGCACTACCCGTCGCACGGTGTTGACCGGTACGGCGAACCCGAGACCGACCGATGCCCCGGAGGGGCTGGCGATCTGGCTGGTGATCCCGATAAGCCGCCCCCTGCTGTCGAGTAGCGGTCCGCCCGAGTTGCCCGGGTTGATCGCGGCGTCGAGCTGGATGACGTCCTCGATGATGGACCCGTCCAACCCTCCGATCTGCCGGTTCAGCGCCGAGACGATGCCGGTCGTCAGCGTGGCGCTCAGGCCGTAGGGGTTGCCGATGGCATACACGTTCTGACCCACCCGCAGCCGGTCGCTGTCACCCAGCCGGACCTGCTGCAGCGTGTCCGGTGGTGCATCGATCCGGAGCACCGCCAGGTCGTGCCGTTCCGATCCCCCGACAAACTCGGCGATGTAGCTGGTCTGGTCGTGCATCACCACACGCGCCGACGACGCCCCTTGCACGACGTGGAAGTTGGTGACGACGTGTCCCTCGGCGTCCCAGATGAACCCGGTGCCGCTGCCTTGCGGCACGTTCACACCGCGGCCGAAGATGTCCTGGCGACGGGTGATGGTGGTGATGTACACCACCGACGGGCTGGTGTTCTCGAACAGGTCGACGATCGCCTGCTCGTCCGGCCGCAGGTCGGTGTACGACTCCAGATCCTGCCGCGTCGCGTCGACCGGGCTCGTCGCGTCGGCCGGGCGCGTCGCGTCGATCGGGTACGTCGCGTTGATGGCGCGCGTCGCGTCGACTTGGCTCGTCGGCTCAGGCTCGTCGGCGATCGCGGTCGTCCTCGGGCCCAGCTCGAACGTGCAGGCGGCCGCGCCCACGGCGAGCGCCAGCAGCCCGAGCACAACCGCGTGTCGACGTCGAGAGACGGGAGTGGATGGGCTCTGAGGGCATGCGTCGATCATCACGGTCGTCTTTCTCAGGTGGACTGGGCCAGCACCTACCAGCATATCGCAGGTGGGGACCAGACACCGTCGTAGGCTCATACGTAGCGTTGTCGAATCGAGTTCTGTGGGGGGGCGGGGATATAATCCGAACCGGTCATGCGGCCCCCGACGTACACCCTCGGACTCGTTCTGTGCTCGAGCGTCCTGGCGAGCTGCGCGGGGAGTCCCGCAGGTGACTCACCGGTGTCGCTGGACCAGACCGTCGAAGCGGCCGAGGCTCTCCCCCCGCGTGCAGGAACCCAGACAGCGCCTCGCGATCCGTCGCGCACCTGGATCGTGCTGCTTGGCACCGGCACGCCCGGCGCCGAGCCTGATCGGTTCGGGCCGGCGACGGCCGTCGTCTCCGGTGGCACCGCCTACCTGATTGATGCCGGTCCGGGTGTGGTGCGGCGCGCCATGGCAGGCGCTCTCGTCAGCGGGCTGCCGGCGCTTCAACCTCAGAATCTCCGCGTGGTGTTCTTCACGCATCTGCACTCGGACCACACCATCGGCTATCCGGACCTGATCCTCTCACCCTGGGTGCTCGGGCGCGCGGTGCGGCTGCAGGCGTACGGTCCACCCGGTCTCGACGCGATGACGACCGCCCTGCTCGAGGCCTATCGCGAGGACATCCGCGTGCGGGTCGAGGGCCCGGAGCAGCTGCGACGGGACCTGGTGACCGTCGAGACCCACGAGATCGAGCCTGGCCTGATCTACGAAGACGCGGTGATGCGGGTCGAGGCGTTCGCGGTGCCGCACGGCACGTGGGACCATGCGTTCGGCTTCAAGCTGACCACGGCCGACCGTACCATCGTCATCTCCGGCGACACCGGGCCGTTCGACGGGCTGGCCGAGATCGCCGCCGGCGCCGACGTGCTGATCCATGAAGCCTACAGCGCTGAGGGGCTCCGGCGGCGCGAGCCGGAGACCCAGCTCTACCACGGCACCTTCCACACGTCGGCGGTCAAGGTGGGGGAGATCGCCGCCCAGGCGGGGGTCGGCATGGTCATCCTGCATCACCAGCTCCATCTTGTCGGTGGGACTGCGGAGCAGATGGTCGAGCAGGTTCGCATCAGCTTCGACGGCGAGGTGGTGTACGGGCGCGACCTCGATGTCTTCTAGAGAGACACACGAAGTCAAAAGTCAGAAGTCAGAAGTCAGAAGTTGGGAGAAGCCGGAGGGCTTCGCCGGCTTCAGGTGGAGAGAACGCGTTACACGCGAACGTGGATCGATGAGGCCTCATCGCGGGCGCCCAAAGCCTAACGCCTATGCAACGCCGAAAGGGGGGCTCCTACCCCAGCTGGCGCAGCGCCTGCCGCAGCGCAGTGGCGTTCGGGTAGCGCTGGGCCGGGTCTTTGGCGAGACAGCGGAGAATTACAGCGGCGAGGTCATCCGAGAGCCCTGGCCGCAGGCTGCGCGGGTCTGGCGGGGCCGCCTGTTTGTGCTGTGTCAGCACGTCCTGACTGGTGTCGCCCAGGAACGGGCGCCGACCGACCGCCATCTCGAACAGCACGACCCCCAAGCTGTACAGGTCTGACCGCCCGTCGAGCGTCTGGAGACCGGCCTGCTCCGGCGAGGCATAGTTGGGCGTGCCGAGGAAGACGCCGCTCGAGGTCAAGCCAGGCCCGCCCAGTACTCGGGCCACCCCGAAATCCATCAGGAAGGGTTCGCCCTGCCGGTCGACCATGATGTTCTGCGGCTTGATGTCGCGGTGCAGTACCTTGCATGCGTGCGCCGCCTCGAGCGCGGCCGACAGCTTGAGCGCGATCCCCACCGACGCGGCCTCTTCGAGCGGCGCCTCGTCGGCAATCAGTTGGGCCAGGGTCTGCCCGTCGACCCATTGCATCGTCAGATACTTGCGCTGTCTGTATTCGCCGAGATGGTAGGTGCGCAGGACATTCGGATGACCGATGTCGCGTGACAGCACGATCTCCTGTCGGAACCGTTCGAGCGCCCCTTCGTGCGCGCAGTACTCGGGTCGCAGCACCTTGATCGCGATCTCGGTATCGAGCAGCGTGTCGTGCGCGCGGTAGACGATGCCGGTCGCGCCCTCGCCCACTCTGGCCAGCAGCGTGTAGCGGCCGTCGATGGTCTCCAGCGGTCCATCGTCCGAGACCTCCGGCGAAGGCAGGACCGGCATGCCGTGCACCTGCGTGACGACGTTGTCGACGTCGTCGTGGTCCCGCATCCAGTCGTCCAGCCAGTGCCGAAAGAACGAGTTCCGGAGCAGGAAGCTCTGGTCGGGACCGCGTCGGAGGTACGCCAGGTCCGCGAGTCGGTCCAGACCGGCGCCGATGGCGCTGTCATCGAACCGGAGAGTGCCTCGGAGTGTGTCGCTTGTGGCGGTCGACTGGCGGGCGACGACCCGCAGGATCGATTGCTCGACGGGTGAGAGCATCTCGAAGTCGATCGCGAAAAAATAGCTCACCATCCGGTCGGTCGCAACCTGACGAAAGACCTCGTCGAGGGTCGACAAGGCGCCCCGTTCCAGGAATCGCTTGCAGACCAGTTGCAGCAGGTACGGATGGTTGTCGCACCGCGCGCGAATCGCGTCGACCTGTTCATCGGTCAGGGCCGGTCGCGTGGCGGGTGCCAGGTTGGTCTGGCGGATGAGCGCGCGTGCGTCGTCGTCGCGCAGTGTCGACAGATAGAGCGGCGGCGCAAACCCGTGCAGAAACGGGGAGGTGTCGCCCTGCTCGTCGGCCAGCTCCCCGAGCCGGATCGTCGAGGTCAGCACCACGCGCACATCGTCATGTGCCTGCAGGGTGCGGCGCAGCCGGCGTAGCAGCGCCGGGTCGTTGCGATGGATGGTGATCAGTTCCTCCGCCTCGTCGCACAGCAGCAGCATCCGGCGTCCGGCGGTCTTGAGCCGGCGGCGTATCTGGGTCAGCGTCGTGATCGCGTGGTCTGTCAGGACGTCGGACAGGTCGACGCCGACCTCCTCGAACCGCTCCTCGGCATCGTAGAGTGCCTCCCTCAGCGCCTCCTGCAGCTCCCCCGCGTTGTCGGCACCCTGCAGGTCCCAGAAGATCGGCACGTAGCCGCGCTCCGGTTCCGTGGTGGCCAGATGTTCGAGCTGTTTGAGCAGCGAGGTCTTGCCGAGCCGGCGGGTGCCGACCAGCCAGATCCAGTTGCGGGGACCGTCGAGGATCTCGGCGATCTGGGCCCCACGACCATAGAACCGGCTGCCTCGCACCCACTGGCCGACGACGAAGGGGACCGACCCGACCCCGGTCATGCCTCGTCCGACCGGTCGACCGCGTCCACGTCGTCCAGCCCGATCGTGCGTCGGTTGGCTTCGTGCATCCGGTTGACCAGCGCGATGCAGATCTTCTGGATGAGGTAGGGCCGGCCGCCGGTCCGCTCGACGATCCGCTCGACCACGCCGGTGTCGAGTTTGAACATGCCCCGCAGCGGCTTGGTGATCAGCTCGGTGGCGTACTCCAGATTGAGCGGGGCGACCTCGATCTCCTCGAAGAAGTTGTACCAGGGGCTGCCCTCGAGCTCCCAGTGCTTCTGGATCTGGACGCCGGACACGACCGCCGTCAGGTGTTCGGCGAACGTCTTCATGAAGAAGCTGCGGAGCTTCTGGTTCACCTTCGGGTCATACGCGTTCAGCTCGTCGACCTCGTCGATCTGCAGCACCACCTTGACCGTCTTGGTGTTCTGTCGTGTGAGCGTCCGGACCACCTGTCGCATGTCGTGCACGAATTGGCGGTAGGTGTAGTCGACCGGCCGCGAGAGGTCGCCACTCGGTTGCAGACCGTCGAGGTGCGGCTCGAGCTCGTGGAACACCTCTTCGGCGAGGGTCGCGAAGAACCGCTCCTCCGGCGTGCCCTGCAGGTCGATGAACACCGGGTAGAAGACGTAGGTCGGGTCGTCGAGGGCCTCGAGTCGCCGCTTCAGCTGGTGCTGGAGCGAAGTCTTGCCGATCCGCCGCTCGCCGTAGAGCAGCAGGCTGTTGTTGTGTACGGTCTGCAATATGCGGTCGAGCAGCGCGTCCCGCCCGAAGAACATCTTCTCGTCCAGGACCGGCGCGCCGGCCACATACGGATTGAACCTACGGGTCAGCCGTCGTTGCCGCTGCTGCGCGCGCCGGCCATACGCCACCCCCCCGGCGGTGACGAGACCCAACGCCACCAGCGAGTAGAATGCGACCGACCCGACGAACGGCGGGCGGTAGACCACGACGTACTCGCTGCTGGAGCTCAAACTGGCTAGATCGCTCGCGACGAGCAGGAACGTGGTGGTGTCGGCGCGCAGCTCGTGGTTCAGCGTGAATTCGGTCAGGTAGTAGTCACCGAGCGACTGACTGGTGACATTGACTCGGATCTCGCGGTTCTCGGCGCCGTAGACGGTCACCTGGACCGGGGTGTCGTCGATGATGACGCCGCTCAGTGTGAAATCGGGCGATTGCACGACCTGCGCCTGGAGTCCGTCGTCCAGATCTTCGCGGAAATCGGCGAAGCGGATCGCCGGCGGGATGTTCTCCGTCGGGCTGGACCCGATCAGCCGCTCGTGTATGACGCTGTAGCTCAGGCGGACATACTCGTGCGCCGCCTCGTTCGTCGGGTCGAGTGCCAGGATGCGGGTCGCTCGGGCCAGGGCGCCATCCATATCGTCGGCCTCGAATGCCGCGGCGGTCTCGAGGAGCAGCGCGTCGACGGTCTGCCGGCGGAGGTCGGCGCGCTCCTGTTCGCTCTGCCGCTTCAGGATCCGGATCTGGATCTCCTGGGCACGTCCGTTCTCGGGCGCCACCGCCAGCAGTCGCTGCAGCTCGTCGAGCGCCTGATCGAGCTGCCCGTCGAGCTCGAGCTCTTCGATTCGTATGAGGCCGCGGAGATCCAGGAAGCGATCGCCACCCCGGGGTGCGCGCCCAGCCACCCGGGGGCGGCCCGGTCCTACCCGACTGCCGAACTCGGTTCGCACCCGCGCCTGTGCGGTGTCGAGCAGCGTATGGATCTCATCGCTCGGCTGTAGCGAGTGCGCCTGTCGCAGGGCTCGCGCCGCCGGCATCGTTCGTCCGTTCGCGAGCAGGGTCCGGCCCAGCTCGACGAGTCCCGCCACCCGATCGCGTAGCCGGGCGGCGGCCACCGTCTCCGCCATACCCGCCTGCAACCGCTCCATCGCCGCCCGTGCCGCGGTGTTGTCCGCGTCGACCGCCAGTGCCCGACCCAGGGCGGTGAGCGTCCCGTCGAGATCGCCGGTCGCCTCGAGGCGCACCGCC
>JADFPE010000091.1:0-748 GCA_022562495.1 Acidobacteriota bacterium | reverse complement strand
CGCACCGCCCGGCGCAGGGTCGCCGCCACGATCTCGTCCACCCGGGTCGCTTCCTCGGCGCGCCGGGTCTCGAGCAGGTCGATTGCCAGCTCGCGATACCGCGCGAGATCAGCCAGCGCCGGTACCGAGTCCTCGATCGCGCCGAGCTGCTCCGCGGTTGCGAACGCCTGCAGCGCCGCCTCAGGCCGATTCAGGTTGCAGTACGCGATCCCGAGCTGCAGATAGGGAAAATACGTCGTGAACCGCGTCCCAGCGATACGGACCCGGCTGCCCGAGTCGGCCCGTTGCTCGAGCGCCCGGGTGATCGCGGCGACCGCGGTGGCCCAGTCCTCCGATTCGAGCGCCTGCTCCGCGCGCTGGTAGTGTTCGTACCAGGGTTGTGCCGCCGCGGGGGCCGCGAGCGCCAGCAGTAGCAGCACTCTGAGAAGACGGGACACGAGCAACATATTCAGATTCAGAGACCGCGGGGCAACCTGGATTCTTGCACCCGAGACGAGCGTAGCCGATAGGTGGCTGAAGAACCTGTACTCCGTTTCGACGCGGGAGACGGTCGGAAGGTTCTTTCGAGATGGCTGTCGTGGCGTTTGAGCATCGGGGGGCGAGGACCGGACACGACCACGTACAGATCAAAGGCCCGCTCCCGGTTGGAGAGCGGGCCCCGGATGCTCAACAGGAGCGGCGGTGCTTATGCAATCTTCTGTGCGACGTGCTTGTCGAGCAGTGCCGCGAGCTGTGCCTTGCCGGCGAC
>JADFPE010000090.1 GCA_022562495.1 Acidobacteriota bacterium | reverse complement strand
CACCCACAGGCTGCTCAACAATACACTCATCTTGGTCCCTTTCGGCTTCTGTTGTGGGGCAGGCCTTTAGCCCAGCCATCGCACGGCTGAAGCCGTGCGCCAGCTGACAGCCGTAGCTCGCACGACAGCTCGACCCGGGTTGGGCTGGCATCGCAGATCCTTTGTGGGGCAGGGCTTCCTGCCATCGCAGGCCTAAAGGCCTGCGCCACGGAGAGGCTACCCCCAGGTCAGCGTCCCTGTGCTCTGCCCGAACGAGTCCGTCTCCACGCCCATGTTCTGGAGCATCGTGACGAACAGGTTGCAGAGCGGCGCGTTCTCGCCGCCCTCGTGCACGATGTGCTGCCCGTGCCGGTAGCCGCCGCCGGCGACGAGAATCGGCAGATCGGTCGCCGTGTGGGCGTTGGCGTTGCCCAGGTTGCTGCCGAACATGACCGTCGTCTGGTCGAGGAGCGAGCCGTTCGCGTCGCTCCGCTCGGCGAGCTGGGTCAGCAGGGTGCCGAAGGCCTGGACGACCTGCACCTCGATCTTCTTCAGCTGCGCGATTTTGGCCTCGTCCTGCCCGTGGTGCGACAGGCTGTGCTGGTCGCTCGTCACCCCCTCGACCTGCGGCACGATCCCGTGGTCCTGGATCATCATGCTGACGACCCGCGACGAATCGGTTTCGAGGATCAGCGGAATCAGGCTGAACATCGCCTTGATCCGGCCGATGAGATCGGCGGGGTTCGCGACGTCGGTGGGCGACGCCTCGTTGACGACCGGCTTCGGTCTCTGCTGCCAGGCCCGCACCTCGCCAAGATCTTCCTCGGCAGTACGCACGGCGTCGAAGTAGGCGTCGAGCTTCTGCTGGTCCGCCGCGCTCACGCGCCGGCGCAGCGACGCCGTCTGCGACTTCAGCCGGTCGAGGATGCTGCCGCCGTCGTCGAGGCTCTGGGCCTCGCGCTCGATCTCCTCGGGGGTGCCTTGCAGGAACAGCTTCCTGAACAGGATGGCGGGGCTGGTTTCCGCCGGCACCATCGCGCCGCTCCTGGTATACGCCTGGCTCTGCCCGGTGATGGTCCCCAGAACCACCGACGGGAACCGGGTCACGTAGCCGAGGTGGTTGGCGACCACCTGGTCGAGCGAGATGGTGTTCCGGAATCCGTCGAGCCCGGGACGTCTGGCCGCCGTCAGCCAGGTGATCTCGGAGTTGTGCGGCTGCCGGCCGCTCTGCTCCTGGTGCGCGAGCCCCGAGAACAAGGTGTAGCGTTGCCGGTGCTCGTCGATGAGCGACAGATACTCGGTCGCCTCGTAGCCGGCGCCGGCCGTCGTCGGAAACCACGACGACGAGTAGAGCCCGAGCGTGCTGCAGATGTTCACCATCCGCTTCGGCGATGCGGCGGCGGCACGGGCCAGCGCCGGGTGCATCGTCTCGAGCAGCGGCAGGGCCAGCGCCACGCCGGAGGCCCGCAGGAACGTGCGTCGGTCGACAGGTACGATCATCACTAGTGCCTCCTGAAGAGATCGCTGCGTACGACCTCGTGGATCATAGTCCTGATGGGGTGTCCGCGGTCGCGACCTCGAGCGACGATGCGCTCCACCGCATCCCGATCCGCGAACTCGATCTCGGCGCCGGTCGCATAGACCAGCAGTTGCGAGGCCAGGTGGCGGGCCACCTGGTCGAGCTCCTGGTCGAGCAGGAGCCGCTTGTACTCCTCGATCCCCGAGAAGGCGACGCCCCCCGGGGTGACGCCGCTGGCGTCGACCGGGGCCCCCTGGCGGTACGGCAGCGGACCCGTGAACTCACCGAACGTCGCCTCGCCGCCGGACACCCGATAGCGCGTCCGGAAGCCGCCGATCGGGTCGAACGACTCGAGGGCGAATCCCGGGGGATCGATCGTCCGGTGGCAACTGGCACAGGTGGGGTTGGCGCGATGCGCATCCAGCTGCTCGCGGATCGTCGTCGTGCCCCGTGTGTCGGGCTCGAGCCCCGCCACGCCGGCCGGCGGCGGCGGCGCCGGCTGTCCCAGCAGGTTGGTCAGCGCGAGGTTGAGCGGTGTCACCGTCCGGTCGCCGTGGCACCTCACGCAGGAGCTCTCGATCAGCGGGGCCACATCCGCCTCGAACGACTGGGCCGCGGCGGCGCCTGGCACGAGCCCGGCCAGCGCAGCCAGGCAGAAAACGCGGTACATCGATGTGGTCATTTCCGACTGCTGTTGTGGGGCAGGGCTTCAGCCCTGCCATCGCAGGCCTAAAGGCCTGCGCCACCTGACAGCCCTTGCTCGCACGACAGCTCGACCCAGGTGAGTGCACGCTCACTCTATCACGACGCTTCAAGAAAAGGCGCGTGACCCGCCCTGGGGTACAGTGAAGGTGCGACGGAGGAGTCACGAGATGAGCAGACACGGCATCGCGGCGTTCGCAACGGGGGTAGCAGCTTTGGTGGGAGTTGCGGTGTCGGCCCAGCACCCGACGTCCGTCACGGTCGTCTCGACCGAGGCGCCGGACGGGTGGCAGGTGCCGCGCGTGGCTGACGGTCGTCCCGATCTCCAGGGCATCTGGGCCAATGACGCGGCGACGCCGTTGCAGCGCCCGGCAGCGCTGGCTGACAAGGCGACGCTCACCGATGAGGAAGTGGCGGCGCTGCAGGTGCACGCGGCAGGCGTGCTCGGTGCCGCGGACGACGCGGTCTTCGGCGACGATCTGTTTCTCAAGGCGCTCGCCTCGCTGGACGGCCAGCCGCCGGCCGCGCCCTATCCGTTCTACAGCTACGGCCAGCAGTGGTTGGGGAACCGCTGGATCGACAATCGCACCTCCCTCATCATCGATCCTCCGAACGGGCGCTTGCCGCCGCCAAGCGCCGAGGCAGAGGAGCGCGCGACGCGGCAGCGGGCGGCTCGGCGTGCCGGACCGCCCGACGGGCCGGAGACGGTCTCCCAAGAGCTGGACCGACTGGACCCCGGGGTCCGCTGTCGAGGCGGCAGGCCGCTGCTGAGTGGCCGTGGCTACAACAGCAACTACCAGATCTTCCAGACCACCGCCTACGTCGCGATCCGGCTCGAGATGCATCACGAGACCCGGCTGATTCCGATCGGCGAGGCGGCGCCGAGCCAGGTCGGGGCGCCGAGCGTCATGGGCAGCTCGCGCGGGCACTGGGAGGGAGACACCCTCGTGGTGGACACCACGAACCTGTCGCGCGGCGTGGACGGGTCGACGCGCGACGTTCGGGTGACCGAACGGTTCAGCCGCGTCGGACCCGAGATGCTGCAGTACGAGTACACATTGGATGACCCGTCAACCTGGACGCGGCCCTGGACCGCGCGCATCTTCTTGCGGCCTGCCCCGGGCACCGGCGTCATCTACGAGTATGCCTGCCACGAGGGGAACTACGCGGCCGAGCTCTCGCTGCGCTCCACGCGGGCAGCGGAGGCGAGGCAGGAGTAGGGGGGCCGTCAACGCTCCCGGTCGACGAGGTGTTGGCCGTGGGCGAAGACGATCGCAGCGGCCCTGCGGCCGATCGCATCGACCGCACGCGCGCTGAAGGAGAGACGACGATCATGCGCCGTATTTCATTCTCGCTCGCCATCCCGTTCGTCGGTCTCATGGTCGGTCTCTCCGCCGTGACGGCGGAGGCCCAGGCGTCGGCCGACAAGCCACCGATGGAGATCGGCTTCCTCGGCGTCGGCATCAACGTGGCCGACGTTGCCCGGGCGGAGAAGTTCTACACCGAGGTCTTCGGCCTGGAGCGGACGTTCCAGTTTCCGCCGGACGGAGAGCCGATGGAAGTGGGCCTGTCGCTGCCCGGCGGCGGTATGAGCCTGCTGCTGGCGCACTTGACTGACGACCCGCTCCCCAAGGGCAAGTCGGCGTACGGACGCATCGTCATCAGCACCGACGACGCCCGGGCGCTCGCCGAGCGGGCCATCGCCGCCGGATCGACGCTGCTTCGGGACGTCGGGCAGCCGGGCGGCCCCGTCATCCTCTTCATGAGCGATCTGGATGGATACGAGTTCGAGTTGTATCAGGCCGCGCCCGGTCGCGAATGACGTCGTCACGATAGGTCGGCGGGTCCCCGGAGCGCCCGTTGTGGGGCACGGCTGAAGGCCGCCGGCTTCGTGGAGCGACGAACCGGAAGGGGAAGTCACCGTCAGTTCGTCCATCCGGACACCAAGAAGATCATCACCGTGTCGGTGCATACCAAGAAGGAAGTCGGCGCCGGCCTCGCGCATCGGATTCTGAAGGAGGCCGGACTGTGACCGAGCACTATCCAGTGGTCGTGGAGCGGGAAGAGAGGGGACGACCGCGAAATGCGGCGGTCAAGAGTGCTTCCTGACGTCGCGCGGTGAATTTGGCGTCCCCAAGGGGAGTCGACCCTTTGCCAGGCGCGAGGAGAGAGCAACTCCGGCTAGGGGACAGCCGCAGGCGCGCGACAATCGCGCCCCGCGAGCGTCCGAGTGGGGTTCGGTCTAGGGAAGACGAAGCAACGCCGTCCAGGCGGCCTCGCCAGGAAAACTACGGTTTGGGATGCCCCAGCAGCCACTCCACCACCAGCCGGCTGAAGTGGTCAGACACTGTCGGGCCGTGGCCACCCCCGTTGATGGTCCAGAGCTCCGCCGAGCCACCGGCCTTGCAGCCGCTGGTGTAGCGCGTGACCTCGGTCTCGAGTCCGTCCAGGCTCCGGTCGAGGTCGAGGGTGCCGGTAGGGACGCCATCCCCGGCGCACCCGTTGTGTCCGGCCCAGGCTTCGACGCTCGCCTGTGCTCCGGGATGCGGCCCTCCATCGCGGAAGCTGCCCCCGTCGTAGGCGATGACCGTGTCCGCGGTGCCATGGATCTGCAGGACGTGCACCGGATTCGCCGGCGAACCGCTCTGGTCGGCGCCGGCCAGGCTGGCGATGGCGGAGATGATGCCGGAGCGGTCGTGGGCCATTCGGTAGGACATGAACCCGCCGTTCGAGTGGCCGAACAGCGCGATCCGTGTGTCGTCGATGGCGTAATCGGCCTTGACGGCGTCGATGAGCCGGGTGAGGTAGGCGACGTCGTCGACGTCGCTGCCGAAGAAGTTGCAGCAGGCGCTGGACGCGTTCCAGAAGCGACTCCGTCTGTCGCTCGTTTCCTCAGTGCCGTCGGGCGCTACCAGGATGAAACCGTAATCGTCCACCAGCCCACTGAGGCCGAAGTACGCGTCCTGCTGGGCGCCGCTGGCGGTGTAGCCGTGCAGCAGCAAGATCAAGGGCGCCGGCGTCTCGCCATCGTAGCTTGATGGAACGTGCACCGGCAGGGGTCCGCGACCGGCATCGATTGTCTGGGCGGCGGCTGTCCCCGCCATGGTCAGGAGCAGTAGCGTTACGAGCATGGAGCCAGTCTGCCGCATCAGTCACTTCTCCCGTGGTTAGGTGATCGATCGAACGGCCGCCGCGGCGGTTGACTTTGTGGCGCAGGCCTTCAGGCCTGCGAGGCACGGCTGAAGCCGTGCCCCACGGTCTCGTGCCGGCCGGGTCGAAGACGCCCCCGTCACTCCGCCAGCGGGTGCGGTCTGATCTGGAACTGCACGATCTCGCTGGTCGCCCCCTTGCCGCCCTCGAGATGGAAAGTCGAGCCGGTGTTGAAGCTGGCCCAGACCCCCCGGCCCTTCCACCCCGCGTCCGGGTCGTCGATGCGCCCGTCGAGCCCGCGGCTGTAGAAGCCGAGCGGATACGGCACCCGCATGGTGACCCACTCACCGGTCTCGGGCAGCAACGCGAGCAGCGCGTCCGAGGTCGTGCCGGTCGCGATCGGGACGTTTTCGCCCAGACCGAGCGCGTCGAATTGGTCCACCCAGTTGTAATAGTGATAGTCGGCGTTCGCCGTCCCCTCGACCCCCTTCATCCGCGGACCGGGCGTCTGATACAGCGTCCAACCCTCGGTGCAATGCTGGCCGGTGGCGGTCGGGCCGTTCAGCACCCGGCACTTGCTCCGATCGAAGCTGGCGAAGTGCCCACTCCCGCCGAGCGCGGTCCAGATGAGGCCGTTGCGGTCGACGTCGATGCCGCGCGGACCGTAGCCCCATGCGCTGGGATCGCCGGCGGGGTCGTAGGGCGGTTCGTAGACCTCCGACTTGCAGGTCTCCGGCGGGTTGTCGCCGAGCTCCAGCCGGATGAGCTGTCCCGGTACCGGGAACCGCCGCGTGATCCAGACCGACCCGTCGGGGTGTGGGATGACGCCGTAGGCCCGCTGGAACTTGTCGAGGCTGCCGATCCGTGTGTCGCGCGCCGGGTCGATCTCGACCTCACCCGCCTCGGTCGGCTCGTTCCATGGCTTCGTGATCACACCGTCGCCGTTGGTGTCGATGACCGTCGGGCACCACCCCTGCGCCGCCCGCTCGTCGCCGGTCTCGTCGTAGAGCCGTGTGTTCAGCCAACCGATCGTCTCGGTCGACCCGCTCAGCCACAGCGTGTCGTTCTCGTCGTCGGCGAACTGCAGATGGTGGGTGAAATAACAGGTGTCGATGAGCACGAACTTCTCGGTGTCGGGCTCGTAGTAGGACAGCTGTCTGGACTCGGCGCGATGTTGAATCGGGTAGTACGCGGCGAAGGGATGGTCCGACCCTTCGAGACACCAGCTGGGCACGTCGTTCGGCCGGACCGACTGGGTCATCCAGACCCGCCCCTTGTCGTCCATCATCGGGTTGTGGGCGCTGCGGCTGACGAGACCGGCCGACTCGTTGCCGTAGTAGAACGACGGGACCGCCGTCGACGACCCCTGATACGAGTTGGCTCGACGCGGCCGCTCGACCCGGGTCGGCAGATCCATCCGCACCGAGCGGTGAGTGCCGATGTCGGCGACGACGAGCCCGGCGCCGCCCACGCCGTAGATCGGTCCGCCGGCAAACAGCGTGGGGTTGCGCTTGTCGGTCGAGACGTTGTCGTGCACCATGCCTTGCGGGTGGCCCCACCCCCACATGCTGAGGACGAGATTGCGCTCGACCCCCTCGGGGCGAGGCGGCACCGGCGGCAACTCGCCGGCGCGGATCCGATCGGTCCACTCGGCATACAGCGTGATGGCGCGCGGCCGGCCGATTCGGTTGATCTCGGCCGCCATCGCCGGTCCGGCGCCGCCGGCCTGGATGCGGTAGTTCCAGGCGTCGGCGGTGGAATCGAAGGTCTCCAGGTCCAGCATCGGCATCTCGCGCGTCGCCCGGTTGCCGAGCTGATGGCACAACTGGCAGCCGTCCTTCAACCGGTCGATCCAGTCGGCCTGGGTCTTCATCGCGGTGCCGATGCCGTTGCCGCGCGGCCCGGTCCCGGGGAAATCGCTGGCCGGCGGCACCTCGAGCAGCGAGTACCAGTAGTTGGCCGGGTAGATCTCGGCCGCCTCCCGCGGTGTCGCCGCCGCGGTGACCTGCAGGCCGAGATCGTCGCCCGGTTCGGCGTCCGTCTTGTCGGAATCCGCAAGACCGTATCCGCGCACCCACACCTGGTACCCGGCCGCGGGGAGATCCGGCACGAGAAAGCGGCCGGCATCGTCCGTGACGACGATCTTGCGGAAACTGGCGTCGAAATCGCTCGTCTCGGCGATGACCCAGACGCCGGCCTCGGGACCGCTCGCGCTCGTGACGACACCTGTGATGTTGTCCCCGGCGGCGACCGCGGGTCGGTGCACGAACCCGGCGCCCACCACCAGCACCACCGCAGACGCGGACAGGCACCACCTTTCAAACCGCTTGGTCATGTGATCTTCCCTTACTGTCCCCCGGCCGCGTCTTCGGCGCGCCCGGCCCGGAGGCTGTTCTCGAGCCCGTAGTTTCCTGCGTGGCATTCATACTCGAAGATCTGATACGTGGTGTCGCGGTTGAGCGGCATCGCCACGGTCCACGGCGCCGTGAACGGCCCGGGGTCGTCGATGGTCACCTCGTAGTCGATGGTGTCGGCATCGACGCGGGTGAACCGCTCGACGATCGTCAGCGCCTCGCTTTGCTGGATGCCCCGGAGCCCGCGGCTCGCGATGTTCGTGCCGATCGTGCCCTGGTCGTTGTAGTTGGCAGTCTCGACCACGAGCGTTTCGCCCTCCCACCGGCCGCGCGGGTTCCCGTTCCACAGCCGGATGTCCTCGGACAGCGGCGCCCGGTCATCGATCGGGATGATGCGGGCCTCGTGGATCATCTCGTAGAAGATCACCACGTAGCCGGGCACCTGCAGAATCTGATAGCCGGCACCGTACCCGCCGGGGAACATGCCACCCGGAATCCCGCGCGTGATGCACCGCTCCCAGGGCGTGTGGGTCAGCCAGCCGTCGGTCAGGTGCACCAGGTTCTGGTTGCGCCTGGCGATCGCCGAGTCCCGCAGCGGCGCCCGGCCGCTGGGCGGGTCGACGATCATCGAGCGGCGTCGCTCGTTCCGCAGCGCGTCTCCCGGGCCATCGCCCCATGGGCCCTGCGGTCCTCGCGACCGAGCCTCCGGGGAGAGAGTGGCCGGCGGACGCTGCGGCCGGTTCGTGCCGGGGAACCAGACGGCCAGGGGCGCGAGCCGCTCGAGGTCAATGTCGTCCGGCGCCTCGAAGGGCGTCGGGTCGAAGTTGGTCCAGACCCCCTGGATGTTTGGCTGTCCGTCCGGTGTTCGAAGAGGGGGGGAGCCCTGCCCGAACGCGGGGGGCACCATCACGAGTGTCACGAGCGCGGCACACACGAAGGAATGCGGGGTCGTCATCGGTCATCTCCCACCAGGTGTACTCGAGGATCGGCTGGGTCAGACGTCGGTTAGATGCTGCAGCGTGCCCGTGCTGTCGCCGAACTGCTCGACCGGCACATCCAGCTTGCCCAGCAGCGTCATGTAGAGGTTAGTCAGCGGTGTCTTCTCCGGATACCGGATGTGTTGCCCGCGCGGCAACCGTCCGGCGCCCCCACCCGCCAACAGGATCGGCAGGTTCTGGATGTTGTGGAGGTTGCTGTTGCTCATGCCGCTGCCATACAGAATCATCACCTGGTCGAGCAGCGAGGCCTCGCCGTCCTCGGTCGCGCGCAGCTTGTCCAGGTAATAGGCGAACAGCTCCGTGTGATAGCTCCCCACCTTTGTCAGCTTCGCCAGACTCTCGGGCTTGTTCTCGTGGTGCGAGAGGGCATGGTGCGGGTCGGGCACGCCGATCTCCGGGTAGGTCTGCGCCGAGAGCTCCGGTGTCATCAGGAACGTGATGACCCGCGTCAGGTCGGCCTGATAGGCCAGCACCTGGAGGTCGAACATGAGCTTCACATACTCGTCGAACGATGCCGGGATGCCAGCCGCCGGGCGGTCCACCACCGGCAGCTCGCGCTCGACCTCCGACTCGGCCCGCTGGATACGCCGCTCCACGTCCCGCACGGCCGTCAGGTAATCGGTCAGCTTGGCCCGGTCGGCCGCCCCCAGCCCATTCTGGAGACGCGCCACCTTCGCGGTCACGGCATCCAGAATGCTGCGGTCGCGCGCCCTCCGCTCGCGGCGGGCGGCGGGGTCGGTGCTGGTGCCGTCGCCGAACAGCCGTTCGAAGAGCGCACGGGGGTTGCTCTCCATCGGCAGCGGCGTGGTCGGGGTGCTCCAGCTGAGCGTGCTGATGTAGGCGCAGCTGAAACCGGCATCACAGGCGCCCCCGAACTCCGGCAGGCCGATGCCCACCTCGAGCGACGCCAACTGTGTCTGCTGACCGAGATGCGCCGCTGCGATCTGATCCATCGACGTGCCGGCCTCGAAGTCGGCGCCCTCGGTCGGTTTGGCGTGCACGCCGGTCAGGAACGCACCGGTGATGCGACCGTGCCCGCCGGCCGGGTCACCCGGCATCTGCGCCCCCGGGGCGTGGTCGAGCCCAGTCAGAACGCTGAGGTGGTCCCCGAACCCGGCGAGCGGCTGCAGAATCGGGGTGAACTCGAACCCCGCCCCGTCCAGTGCCGGGGTCCAGTTGTTCATCACCGCGCCGTGCGGCACATAGACCACACCGAGGCGCGGCTTGGACCGGGCCACGGTCTGGGCGAGCGCGGTGAGCGCCGGCACCATCCCGTCGAGTAACGGCAACGCGATCGTCGCTCCGAGCCCCCGAAGGACGGTGCGCCTCGGCAACGCGCGTTTGGTAATGATCATGGCTCCGATCTCCTCATCTGGAACGGCTGGCTCCGGGTCACGCCCAGGATGAGCGAGGACCAGCGGTAGCCGTTCTCCTCGGCCTGTCGCACGATCGCCCGGATGGCGGGCCGGTCGTAATACTCGATCCCGCGCCCCAGCGCGTAGGTCAGCAGCTTCTCGGTCACGGTGCTCACGAACTCGTTGCGCCGCTCGAGCAGCACCTCCCTGAGCGCCGGCAGCCCCGCGAACGTGGTCCCGTCGGGCAACGTGCCCGACGTGTCGATCGGCGTCCCGCCTTCGGTGTCGCGCCACCGGCCCACCGCATCGAAGTGCTCGAGGGCGAAGCCAATCGGATCCATCCGCGTGTGACAGCTGGCACAGATCGGGTTGGCGCGATGGGCCTCCATCCGCTCGCGCATCGACGTGGGCGTCTCGCGCCCGGTCGACTCGGGCAGCTCCGGCACGTTGGGCGGCGGTGGTGGTGGCGGCGTGCCGAGCAAGTTCTCGAGCACCCACTTGCCGCGCACCACGGGCGAGGTCCGGGTGGCCAGCGACGTCACCGTCAGGATGCTCCCGTGCCCCAGCAGACCGCGGCGCCGATCGTCGTCCCAGGTGATGCGCCGGAAGCGGCTGCCATACACGTTCGGCAGGCCATAGTGTCGGGCCAGACGCTCGTTCACGAAGGTGTAGTCGGCCGACAGCAGGTCGACCACGCTGCGGTCGTCTCGGAACTGGCTCTCGAGAAAGAGCTCGGTCTCGCGCACGAACGCCTCGCGCAGGTTGTCGTCGAACTCGGGAAAGGCGTTCACGTCCGGCGTCACCGAGCCCATGCGGCGCAGGTGCAGCCACTGGGCGGCGAAGCTCGTGACCAGCACGCTCGACCGCGAGTCCGCCAGCATCCGCCGCACCTGGTGTTCCAGCATCGCCGGGTCGGAGAGCCGTCCCTCGGCCGCCACGTCGAGCAGCTCGTCGTCGGGAATGCTGCTCCAGAGAAAGAACGACAGCCGCGACGCGAGCTCGACGTCGCTGAGCCGATACGCGGTGGCCGGCGGCACCCCCGCCGGATCGCGTTCGATCCGGAAGAGGAACTCCGGGTCCACCAGCATCATCTCGAGCGCACGCTGGATCCCGGTCTCGAAGGTGCCCGCGCGGCGACCCTCGTCGTAGAAGCCCTGCAGCACGTCGAGATCGTCGGCGACCACCGGTCTGCGATACGCGCGGCGGGCGAGCGTCGCCAGGATCTGGGTGGCGCAGGCGTTCTCGTCGTCCCGGCCCGTGGGGCGGCAGACGAAGAGCCGGTGCGGGCTGGCGGTCTCGTCCGGGTCCGACACCCCGCCCCCGACGGTGTCCGGGTTGAACGGTCCCTCGACTTCGATCGCGCTCACCGCCATCCGCTCGAGGAAGCCCGGACCGGTCCCGAAGACCCACGGCGGCAGACGCTCGGGAGCC
The DNA here is from genome assembly GCA_022562495.1 of Acidobacteriota bacterium. Lineage (GTDB taxonomy): Bacteria > Acidobacteriota > Vicinamibacteria > Vicinamibacterales > UBA8438 > NP936. Next base: position 6,319 of record JADFPE010000090.1, on the reverse strand, counting down.
ACGCCTTCCACCACGCGGGTCCGTCTTGCGAACGTGACGCCGACCACGTGCGTCCCGGCGCGCACCGGGAACCGCGCCGAGAGGGCGCCGTCGGTCGCCCGCGGGGCCAGCTCGGTGCCCTCGGGCCACCGGCCGACCCGCAACAGCGCGACTCGAGCACCATCCAGGCGGATGTCGATCTCCTGGGGTTCCCGGCTGTTGCGCACGGTGTTGCTCCGCAGGGCGATCCGGACCTCGTACTCCCCGTCCAGCGGGAAGTGATGGCGAATCGCGGCGCCGCCCCGTGACCCGAACGGGAGCTCTTCGCTGATGCGGTCGTCCTGTACGTGCAGGGCAGATACCACGTAGCGTGCGACATCGACGTCGATCGTCGGGTCGCCGACGGCCAGACGGGCGATCTTGCGCGCGGCCGACATGTAGCGCTCGAGCAGTCCCGGCGCAACCGTCAAGATGTCCGCGTTGTTGTCGAAGCCGTACGCCAGATCGTCGGACGGCAGCATCTGAGCACCATCGACCTCGAGACCCAGCAGGTCCCGGATCGCGTTGGTGTATTCCAGCCGGTTCAGGCGGTGGATGGTCGGTCGGCCGGGGTTCGGACGCGACGCCGCGGCGCCGTCGAGCTCGGTCTCGAGCCAGGTGGCCACGGCCTGATACGCATCGGGATCGGGCCGCGGGCGCCCCGGCGGCGGCATCGCCTCGGTCCGCAGCTTCTGCAGGACCTTTTCCCAGACGTCGGCCTGCTCGCCGACCCGGTCGACATCGGCGGTGTCGAGCGTGAGGTTGCCTGTGCGCAGGCGCTCGTTGTGGCACGTGACGCAGTAGCGATCGAGCACGGCGCGCGCCGCCGACGCGCTCGGCGCACCCTGGCTCGAGGGCTGGGCCGGCAGGATCACGACGCCGGTCAACGCGAGCGCGAGGCAGACTCTGCTGCCGCGCGGGCGCCGGCGATCCACCGTCGACGTCGGCGGTCCCACCGTCAACGAATCACTCCTCGGCTGTAGATGTCGACGGAGCTCGCCGGCACCGTCTCGTCGCTTCCCAAGGCGCGTAACAGCTCGGCCGTGCTCCCGCCTCCCAGGCCCGGCAGCAGGATGTGGCCGCCTCCCTCGGCGATCATCAACGGCGTGATGCCACGCTGGTCGGCGACGTTCACCTGCGCGCCGTGGTCGACGAGGAGCTGCACGATGGCATTCGATCGGATGTGCGCGGCGCCGTGCAGCGCCGAGCGACCGATCTCGTTCACTGCGTTGACCTCGGTGCCCAGCCCCAGCACGTATCGAACGGCCTCCTGGGCGCCCTGCTCGGTCACCCGGGTTTCCGCCGGCACCTGACCGAGACCGGCGGCCACCATCAGCGTCGTGGTGCCCTCGTCGGTCGCCGACAGCGGGTCGGCGCCGCTCGCGGCCAGCGCGCGCATCACTTCGACGTTGGCATCCATGGCCGCCAGCAGGAACGGCGTCGCGCCCACGAGGCTGACGCGGAAGCGTCCGCTCGCGTACCCGAATTGCGGCGGGGTGCGCGCGAGCCGAGCCCGCGGGTCGGCGCCGTGCGCCAGCAGCGCCTCGACCAGCGCCAGCTTCCCGGTCCCGAGTCCGTTCAGCGACCGCCACTCCTCGTCGGCGTCGGTGGCGATGCCTTGCAAACGGCCGGTCAGCTCGGTGTGCCAGGACCCGGCGGCCCAGTGCAACGCCGTGTAGCCGGTGCCGTCGGCGTTGGGGTCTGCGCCCTGCTCCAGGAAGGCGATGGCCAGCGCGGCATGACCGCGCACGGTGGCCACCAGCAGTGGGGTGAGGCCGTCGGGCGCCGTGTCGTTCACGTCGGCGCCCGCGGCGATCAACAGGCGGGCGAGCTCCGGCTCGTCCACGCGCGCCGCGATCAGCAGCGCCGTGTAGCCGCCGCTGGACCGCGCGTGGACGTCGGCCCCGCGGTCGACCAGGACACGCGCGACGGCGGGGTGCCGCTCCCCGGCCGCCCACATCAAGGCGGTCTGACCGTGCCACGACTCCGCCGCGTTCACGTCGACGCCGCGGTCCAGCAGCGCGTTCACCGCGTCCAGCGCGCCGGTCCAGGCGCAGGTCATCAGCGGCGTCTCGCCCGTCGACCGCGCGGCGGCGGGATCGGCCCCGGCCGCCAGGAGGCGCGTCACCATGGCCCCCGAGCCGTTGTCGCACGCCAGCGCCAGCGGCGTCAGGCCGTAGTCGTTCGTCGCGTCGAGGTCGGCGCCGGCGTCGATCAGCAGATCGACCATGTCCAGCGCGTTCCAGTAGGTCGCCCAGTGCAGCGCCGTGGCGCCGTCGAGCGCGGCGACGTTCGCGTCGACCTGCTGGCCGAGCAGCGCCTCCACCGCCGCGTGGTCCTGCGCCTTGGCCGCGTCGACCAGCCGGCGATCGACCTGGTTGGCCGAGACAGTCGCGACGGCGAGCCACAGCACCAGACAACCGGCGTGCGCCCGGGTGATGGGGGTCCGCATGGTCACCTCCAGTCGCTGCACTTGCGTCGAAAGTTTGCCTGACTGTACAGTGAGCGCTTACTTGACTAGCATCTTATACGAAGCTGACATGACACGGTGTCAAAAGGGGCAGAGGCTGTGCTGGGCCGCGGGGCTCGCGGTGATCGGCTACTTGCTGGCAACTCTCAGCGCCGGGGCTGTCCACGCCCAGGCCCCGTCGTCCGGCGGACCGTGGCAGAGCTACGGCACCGACAATGGCGAGTGGCGCAGCTACGCTGGCAACACCGCCGGGCAAAAATACTCTCCGCTCGACCAGATCGACGCCGGCAACTTCAACCAGCTGGAGATCGCCTGGGAGTGGACGTCGGTCGACCAGATGTTGAGCCGGACGACCGCCGCCGGCGGCGAGTGGTACGCGCCGCTCGACACCATCGTCGAGTCTTTGGTCGCCGACACCCCGAATCTCTACCGAGAGGGCCAGTCGCCGAACCCATCCAGGTTCCAGGCGACGCCGTTGATGGTGGGCGGCGTCCTCTACTTCAACACCCCGCTCTCGCAGGGGGTCGCCGTCGATGCCACGACCGGCGAGACCCTCTGGGTGTTCAACCCGAAGACCTACGAAGAGGGCACACCGTCGATGTCCGGGCCCTGGACCCAGCGCGGTGTTGCATACTGGACCGACGGCGAGGGTGACGAGCGGATCTTGTGGGGCACCGGCGCCGGCTACCTGGTGTGCGTCCAGGCCGCGTCCGGGCGTCCGTGCGCCGACTTCGGGCCGGACGGCAGCGGGATGGTGGACGCGATGGTCGGCATTCCGCGCGTCGCGCGGGAAGACCGCGACTACCTCAACGCGTTTCTCTACTCGATCAACTCGCCGCCGATCATCGTGCGCGACCGGGTGATCCACGGCTCGCACATCGCCGACGTGCGCATCACCAAGGAAGCGACCCCGGGATGGGTGCGCGCGTGGAACGTGCGCACCGGCGCCCACGAGTGGGACTTCCATACCGTGCCCAACAGCGCCGACGAGTTCGGCTCCGATACCTGGCTGAACGAGTCGTGGCGCTACTCGGGCAACGGCAACGTCTGGTCGATGCTGGCCGGCGACAACGAGCTGGGCTACGTCTATCTGCCGACCGGTACCGTCACCAACGACTACTACGGGGCCGACCGGCTGGGCGACAACCTCTTCTCAGAATCGATCATCGCCGTCGACGTCGAGACCGGGCAGCGGGTCTGGCACTTCCAGGCGGTGCACCACGGTCTGTGGGACTGGGACTTCCCGACACATCCCAACCTGGTGGACATCACGGTCGACGGGCGCGACATCCGAGCGCTGGCGCAGGTGAGCAAGCAGGGGTTCATCTATGTGTTCGACCGCGTCACCGGCGACCCGGTCTGGCCGATCGAGGAACGGCCGGTGCCGCAGGAGACCAACCTGCCGGGCGAGGTGCCGTCGCTGACCCAGCCGTTCCCGACCAAGCCGCCGCCGTTCGAATATCAGGGCGTGACGATCGACGACCTGGTCGACTTCACACCCGAGATCCGGGCGATGGCGGTAGAGGCGGTGCGAGAGTTCACGCTCGGTCCCATCTTCACGCCACCGCTGCAGACGGTCGAGGGCGTGACGCAGGGCACCATCCAGCGTCCGGCAATCGACGGGGGGGCCAATTGGAGCGGCGCCGGAGTCGACCCGGAGACCGGCATCCTCTACGTGCCCTCGAACAACCGGTTCTCGGTGCTGCATTTCTACACGCCGGACCCGGCCGACGGCGGCACCATGCGTTTCACCCAGGGGCCGTTCGGCGGCGGCGCCCAGCCGGCGATGCCCCAGGGGCTGCCGCTGTTCAAGCCGCCCTACTCGCGGATGACCGCGGTCGATCTGAACGCCGGCGAGACCGCCTGGATGCAGCCCAACGGGGACGGTGACCGTTTCCGCAACCACCCGCTGCTCCGTGACCTCGACCTGCCGCCGCTCGGCGGCGAGGGGCGCGGTGGGCCGCTCGTCACGAAGACGCTGCTCGTCAGCGCGCTGACGGCCGGTGGGCGCGACGGCGGCCCGCGCCTCATCGCGCGCGACAAGGCCACTGGGGAGATCGTCGGCTCGGTCGACTTGCCGAGCGGCGCGGTCGGGACCCCGATGACCTACATGGTCGAGGACCGGCAATACATCGCCCTGACCATCGGCGGCGGGCCGCGGCTGGTCGCGTTCGCGCTGCCTGAGTAACCGGCCGATGAAGACCCTCGGCCGGCCGGCTTCAGGCTTCAGGCTTCGGGACGGCGGGGGTTCATGTTTTGTGGCGCAGGCCGGTTCTGTGGCGCAGGCCTTCAGGCCTGCGATGGCACGGCTGTCCGCCTTCGCTGAAGCTACGGCGAGATCTCGCCAGAGGTCGCGTTCGGTACGGGCGACCGGAGGCGGAAAGCCGTGCACCACTGACACTTGACTGGGAGATCCGCCATGAGACGGCTCTACTTGTTGCCACTCACGTTGTTCGCCCTGGTCCTGGTCGTCTGGACCGCTGGCGTCGATGCGGTGCAGGAACCCCACCCCTCGATCGAGGTGCATCGGATCACCGACACCCTCTACATGCTGGGGTCGGGGATGGAGACCGGAGGGAACATCGCGGTCCTCATCGCGGAGAGCGGCGTCGTGCTGGTCGACACCAAGCTGGAGGGCTACGGCCCGGACATTCTCGACCACCTGCGGCGTCTCACCGACAAGCCGGTGACGATGATCATCAACACGCACGTCCACTACGACCACAGCGGCGCCAACACCGAGTTCCCCGACACCGTCCAGTTCGTGGCGCACGAGAACATCCGACGCCACTGGGCCCGCACCGACTGCCAGCCGATACCGACCAACTGCGACGACTTCCAGGGAGAGAACCGGAAGTATCTGCCCAAGACCACCTTCAGCGACCGGCTGAGTCTGTTCGCCGGCACCCCTGACCAGATCGACCTGTACTACTTCGGCCGCGGCCACACAGACGGCGACACCTTCGTGGTGTTCAAGGAAGCCAGGGCCATGCACGTGGGCGACATGTTCCTGGGCAAGACGCTCCCGTTCATCGACGCGGAGAACGGCAACGGCGGGAGCGCCATCGAGTTCGGTCGCACGCTGACGAAGGTGATCGACAGCGTGCCGAACGTCGACACCATCATCAACGGACACTGGAACACGCTGCTCACGTGGGACGATCTGGTCGACTACCGCGGCTTCTACACCGACCTGTACACCCAGACGCGGCGGAGCCTGGACGCCGGCCTCAGCGCGGAGGAGGCGATCGCCGCCTACGAGAAACCAGCGCGATACAGTGAGTACTCCGCGAACAAGGGCGGCGCTGGCTTCACCGTCGACGCCATCGTGAACTACATCTACCGAGGGATATAGGAGCCAGCCATGAGCATCGACAGACGCGGCTTTCTTCAGCGTTCGGGAGTGGCAGCCGCCGGCATCGGGGCAGGCATGGCCGCCGTGCCGAGGGCGGCGGCCGCGGCGGTCCAGGATGCGACCGCGCGGCAAGTTCAGCACGTCGGGGGCCATCAAGGTGGCGAGCATCCTCGAAGAGTTCAATCCGTCCTTCTTCGAAGAGCCCGTGTCGCCGGAGAACGTGGATGAGATGGCCCGCGTGGCGGCCCACACCAGCATCTCCATTGCCCAGCTCGCGTCATCAGTGTGAAATAAGATCGTGGGGTGTGTGTCTGGCACGGGGGACAGCGAAGGGGTCCTTCGGGGTCGTCGCTAGCAGTCCGTGGTGAAAGTCGCGCGTCGCACCGAGGGTGGCGATGCGCCGGTCTGGCAAGGCGAGACGAGGGAGCATACCGGCAGTATTCGACCGAGAAACAACGCAGGCAGGGCGGATGCAG